>CAXUGZ010000015.1:0-13967 GCA_964250685.1 uncultured Sphingomonadaceae bacterium | reverse complement strand
TGCGCACGCTCGATAAGGACCAGCGCGTCTCCTACGAGCTGGAAACCGATCGTCGCGGCAAGGTCTCCGCGGTCAATCTCCAGGCCGCCTGATCGTCCTGTCGGGCGGGCGTCGACGCGGCGCCCGCCCGCTTTCTATCGTCTGCCAGGAGTTCCAGCATGTCACGCGCGATCAACATCGACGCCACCGAACAGCACGTCCGGACCACCTGCGCCAAGCATCAGGCCGCGATCACCTCGATCGAGCCGCTCGTCTCGGGCGGCACGCGCGTGGTCTTCAAGAACGGCGATGCTGCCGCCATCATCACGCGCGCCTACGGCAAGAAGGTCATCGCGGGCAGCGTCAAGCGGACGCCGCTCCGCCTGCTGTAGAGCGTCCGCTCCGGCCCGCGCCTCGTGACGCCGCGCATCCTGGTCGATGCCGATGCCTGCCCGGTCAAGGAGGAGATCTACAAGGTCGCCTTCCGCCACGGGGCGGCGGTGGCGATCGTCAGCAACAGCCACCTGCGCGTGCCCGCGCACCCGCTGGTGCGGCGCGTCGTGGTAAGCGACGGCTTCGACGCCGCGGACGACTGGATCGCCGAACAGGCGGGCCCTGACGCGGTGGCGGTCACCGCCGACATCCTGCTCGCCGATCGCTGCCTCAAGGCGGGCGCGCGCGTGATCGCACCGACCGGCAAGTCCTTCACCCAAGGCTCGATCGGCGCGGCGGTGGCGACGCGCGCGATCATGGCGGACCTGCGCGCGGGCGGCGAGCAGCTCGGCGGCCCCGCCCCGTTCGCCAAAACCGACCGCTCGCGCTTCCTCTCCGCGCTGGACGAGGCGCTGGTGCGGATCGCGCGGGCGGGCGGCTGACATGACGCCCGATCGCGTCCGCGACACGCTCGGCGAGCGGCCGGCGCGCGGCCCCCACGGCCGGGCCGCGGCGCTGGAGGAGGCGGGCGCCACCTTGGTGCGCGCGAGCACCTTCCTGCGCGCGGCCGGGCAAGCCCCCGCCGCGGTTCCGGCGCGCAGCCGCGCGCACCTCGCGTGCAACGCGCTGCGCGAGCTCGACCGCTTCCTCGACGTGCTGGTCGACGAGGCCGCCGCCACGCTCGACGGCAAGCTCGCTTCCCGGGGTTTCGGCCGGCTGCGCAACGTCCCCAACAAGCTGCGCGCGGTGCACGCGGTGCTCGATCTGCCCAGTCCCGGGCACGAGCGGCTGCGCGCGATCGGCCGCGTGCGCGAATGCCTCCACCGTCGCCGGGGCGAGGCGCGCGACGCGGCCATCTGGGACGATCTCGCGGTGGCTACCGGCCATCCCCCCGCGCCCGCCGCGCGCGGCGCATGGCTGGTGCTCGCCACGCTCGATCTCACGCCGATCTGCGCCTTCTACGAGGCGATCACGCTCGCATTGCTGGCCGCGCTCCGCGCCCGGTCTAGCTGAACGCCCAGCGCAGCGTGCGCGCGATCCCGGCGGTGCCGAGCCGGATCGCCGGCCGCGCGAGGCCGGGGCCGGCGAGGTCGTGCATCCCGCGCGCCCAGGACGGCAACAGATCGATCGCCGCCTGCATCGTCAGCGCCTGCACCGGCGCGACCGCGAGGCTGCGCGCGCGCTGCTGGAGCACGAGCCGCGCCACCTCACGTGTGCGCGCGTCGCTGGACAGGCCCGGCCGCATCCGATCGATCAAAGCGGCCATGCCGGCGCGGTCGCGCGGCACCGGATCGGCGCCGAGATCGACCGCGATGCGCGCCATCTCGGCGAAATAGCGGTCCTGGTCGGCGTGGGGCATCGCCGGCTCGGCGTAGCGGATCCACGCATCGAGGAAGCTGGTCGTCTCGGTCGCGTGGACCCAGGCGAGCAAGGCGGGATCGTCCGCGCGATACGGCGTGCCATCGGGCAGCGTGCCGCCCACCCGCGCGTGGATCGACCGCACGCGCGCGATCGCGGCATCCGCCTCGTCGCGCCCGCCATAGCTGGTCAGCGCGATGAAACGCGCGGTCCGCCGCAGCCGCCCGAGCATGTCGACGCGGAAGTTCGAATGGTCCCACACGCCCGCGAGCACCGCGGGGTGGAGCATCTGGAGGAGCAACGCCGCGACGCCGCCGACCATCATCGTCGTCACGTCGCCATGGACGCGCCACACCACCGACCGCGGCCCGAACAGCCCGTCCGGCCGGCGCGCCACCGGGCGCTCGCCGCGCGCCTGATCGTTGAAGATCGCGCGGACGTGGCCGATCAGCGCCTGCTTGACGGGATTCGCGCTCATGGGTGCCGCTCAGCGCGCCGCATCGGGCGATCCGAGCCGGGGGGAGGCGCGATCGAGGCTCAGCTCGGCATCCGAGAAGCGGATCGGGGTGCGCACGCCCGGCACCGTCCGCCCGCCGCCCGCCTCGAGGCTCAGCGCCAGCGCGCGATGGCGCACCTGCGGATCGGCGAACGCCTCGGCGACGCTGTTGATCGGCCCTGCCGGCACGCCGATCTCTTCCAGCGCCGCGAGCAACGCCGCCTTGGTCCAGCCGCGCGTGCGCTCGGCGATGGCGCGCGACAGGTCCGCGCGCGCCGCGACGCGCCCCGCATTGGTGGCGAGGTGCCGCTCCCCGGCCAGCCCGATCAGCCCCGCGAGGCGCGCGAACTGCGCGTCGTTGCCGACCGCCAGGATGAGCCAGCCGTCGGCGGCGGGAAACGCCTCGTAAGGGGCGATGTTGGGATGCGCGTTGCCGAGCCGCGCGGGGCTTTCGCCCGTGACGAGATGGTTCATCGCCTGGTTGGCGAGCGTGCCGACCATCACGTCGAGCAGCGCCATGTCGATCTGCTGGCCGCGCCCGGTGCGCGCACGCTGCGCCAGCGCGGCCTGGATGCCGATCACCGCATAGAGGCCGGTGAGGATGTCGGCATAGGCGACCCCGATCTTCTGCGGAGGACCGCCGGGCTCGCCGGTCAGATCCATGATCCCGCTCATCCCCTGGACGATGAAATCATAGCCCGCGCGCTGCGCATAGGGGCCGTCCTGCCCGAAGCCGGTGATCGAGCAGGTGATCAGGCGCGGGTTGAGCGCGGCGAGGCTGGCATGATCGAGCCCGTAGCGCGCGAGCCCGCCGACCTTGAAGTTCTCAATCACCACGTCGGCGTCGGCGGCGAGCGCGCGCACGCGTGCCTGGCCCTCGGCAGTGGCGAAATCGACCACCTCCGATCGTTTGCCGCGATTGGCCGCGTGGAAATAGGCGGCGTCGCGCGTGCCGTCCCGATTGTCGATGAAGGGCGGTCCCCAGCGGCGCGTGTCGTCGCCGGCGGCGCTCTCGATCTTGAGCACGTCGGCGCCAAGATCGGCGAGCACCTGCCCCGCCCACGGGCCCGCCAGGATCCGCGCGAGCTCGACCACCTTGAGCCCGCCCAGCGGTTCCCCGGCCATCAGAAGGCGGACAGGCCGGTGATCGCGCGGCCGAGGATCAGCGCGTGGACGTCGTGCGTGCCTTCATAGGTGTTGACCGTCTCGAGGTTCATGAGGTGGCGCATCACCTGATACTCGCCCGAAATGCCGTTGCCGCCGTGCATGTCGCGCGCCGCGCGCGCGATATCCAGAGCCTTGCCGGCATTGTTGCGCTTGATCAGGCTGACCATCTCGGGCGCGAACCGCCCCTCGTCCATCAGCCGGCCGACGCGCAGGCACGCCTGGAGGCCGAGCGCGATCTCGGTCTCAATGTCGGCGAGCTTCTTCTGGTAGAGCTGCGTGCCCGCGAGCGGCCGGCCGAACTGGTGCCGATCAAGCCCGTAGCGGCGTGCGGCGTCGAGGCAGAACTCGGCCGCGCCCATCACGCCCCACGCAATGCCGTAGCGCGCGCGGTTGAGGCAGCCGAACGGGCCCTTGAGCCCCGCGACCCCGGGCAGCAGCGCCTCCTCGCCCACCTCGACCGCGTCGAGCACGATCATCCCCGTGACCGATGCGCGCAGCGACAATTTGCCCTCGAGCTTGGGCGCGGTCAGGCCGCGGGTCCCCTTGTCGAGCACGAAGCCGCGGATCGCGCCGTCATGCGCATCCGATTTCGCCCAGATCACGAACACGTCGGCGATCGGCGAATTGGAGATCCAGGTCTTGCTGCCGTCGAGGCGATAGCCCCCATCGATGCGCGTCGCGCGCGTGCGCATGCCGCCGGGGTCGGAGCCGGCATCGGGCTCGGTCAGCCCGAAGCAGCCGATCGCGTCGCCCGACGCCAGCCGGGGCAGATAGCGCATCCGCTGCGCCTCGGTGCCATAGGCATGGATCGGGTGCATGACGAGGCTCGACTGCACCGACATCATCGAGCGGTAGCCCGAATCGACGCGCTCGATCTCGCGCGCGATCAGGCCATAGGCGACGTAGGAGGCGCCGACGCCGCCATAGGCCTCGGGCAGGGTCGGGCCGAGCAGCCCGAGCGCGCCCATCTCGGCGAACACGCCCGCATCGGTCGTTTCATGCGCGAAGGCGTCGATCACGCGCGGGGCGAGCGTGTCCTGCGCGAACGCGCGCGCGGTATCGCGGATCATGCGCTCGTCGTCGCTGAGCTGGTCGTCGAGCAGCAGCGGGTCCGCCCAGTCGAATCGTTCCATCCCGCTCATGCCCGCTCCTTCTTCGCATGCGAGGTGGGCAGAGCGGGCGGCGGCCGCAAGGGGCGGCCCTCCGTTCGTGTCGAGCGAAGTCGAGACACGCTGCGTCGCACCTGCGGCACGTCCCTCGCCTTCGCTCGGGACGAACGAAGACATTTGCGCAGATTGAGAGGAGGCCTGCTACCCCCCGTGGTCCGGCACCGGCTGGCGCGCGACGGGGGGCGCCTGCTCCCAGCCGCCGCCGAGCGCGCGGAACAGATCGACCTGGTCGTCGATCAGCGCGAGATTGGACGCGGCGAGCGCGGCGCTGGCCTGCGCGCGCGTGCGCTCGGAGTCGAGCAGCTGCAGGAAGCTGTCCGAGCCATAATCGAAACGGTAGCGCGACAGCTTCGCCGCATCGGCCGCCGCCGCCGCCGCGCGCACCAGCGAGGCGTTGCGCCGCGTCTCCGCGTCGAGCCGCGCGAGCGCCTGCTCGGTCTCGCGCAGGCCGGTCAGCACCGCGCCGTCGAAGCTGGCGAGCGACGCTTCGGCGGTGGCGCGCGCCTCGTGCACGCGCGCGCGCGCCGCGCTCTGGATCGGGAAGCTCCACGAGATCAGCGGACCGAGCGAATAGCTCAGCGACGCGGACTTGCCGATGTCGCCGAGGCGCGGCGCGCCGAGCGAGACCGCGCCGAGCAGGCGGATCGAAGGGTAGAGGTCCGCCACCGCGACGCCGATGCGCGCGGTGTCGGCGGCGAGCTGGCGCTCGGCGCGGCGGATATCGGGGCGGCGCGCGAGCAGCGCGGCGCCGTCGCCCGCCGGGATCGGTTCCGCCAGGCGCGGCGCGGCAACGCATTGCGCGAGCGCGGGATCGAGCATCGCGGGCGCGCGCCCGGTGAGCGTGGCGAGCGCGATCAGCGCGCCGCGCTGCCCCGCCTCGAACGTCGGCACGTCGGCCGCCGCCTGTTCGTACAGCGTCTGCGCCTGATCGACGTCGCGCAGCGTGCCGCGCCCGCCCTGGTTGAGCCAGTTGGTGAGGTCGAGCGTGCGCGCCTGGAGGCGGACGGTCTCGCGCGCGACGTTCGCCTCGGCGGCGTAGGCGCACGCCTCGCCATAGCTGCGCGCGGTATCCGCCGCGACCGCGATGCGCGCGGCGTCGAGCGCGGCGGCGGCGGCCTGGTAATCGCCGCGCGCCGCCTCGACCGAACGGCGCACGCGCCCGAACAGATCGAGCTCATACGCGACGTTGAAGCCCGCCGACCAGAAGTTGCTGACATAGCCGTTGGGAACCGCGCCGGTGGTGCCCGTCGCGGCGGTGCTGCCCGTAGCGCCGGTGGTGCCGGTGGTGCCCGTCGTGCCGCCGGTGATGCCGGTGCCCGTCGTCGTGCCCGTGCTCGTCCCGCCCCCCGTGGTCGTGCCGCCGGTGGCGGCGCCGACGCCGGTCGCGCCGGTGGTGGCGACCGTCTCGCTGCCCGTGCGCAGATGCGTGTAGCTCGCCGATCCGTCGGTGGTGGGCAGCAGGCCCGCGCGCGCCTCGGCCAGCACGTAGCGCGCATGCTCCAGATTGGCGGCGGCGACGCGCACGTCGGTGTTGTGGCGCAGCGCCTCGTCGACCAGCGCATCGAGCGTCGGATCGGCGAAGAGGCGCCACCAGTTCGCCGGCAGCGGCCGCGCGCTCGCGCCGGGATCGACGAACCCGCCCGCGGCCCCCGGGGGCGCGGGCGCGGGACGATAGTTCGGCCCGACCGCGCACCCTGCGAGCGACCCCGCCAGCGCGAGCGCGAGCGCCTTCCTCACCGCGCGTCCTCCGCCGGGGCGGCCGCCGGGGGCCGGCCGCGCCAGCGCGCATAGGCGCGCCCGCTCCACCCGCCGAGCCGGCGCGAGACCACGTAGAAGCTCGGCGTGAAGAGCAGCCCGAACAGGGTGACCCCGATCATCCCGAAGAACACCGCGATGCCGAGCGCCTGGCGCATCTCGGCGCCGGGTCCGCGATCGATCACGAGCGGGAGCGTGCCGAGGATGAACGCGACCGAGGTCATCAGGATCGGCCGCAGCCGCTGCTGCGCTGCACGCTCGGCGGCGGCCTCGGGGGTAAGCTTGTCCTGCTCCTGATCGCGCTTGGCGAATTCGACGATCAGGATCGCGTTCTTGGCGGCGAGGCCGACGAGCACGACCAGCCCGATCTGCGTCAGGATGTTGTTGTCGCGCCCCATCGCGTCGACGCCGAGGATCGCCGCGAGCAGGCACATCGGCACGATCAGGATCACCGCCAGCGGCAGCACGAGGCTCTCGTAATTGGCGGCGAGCAGCAGGAACACGAACAATACCGCGAGGCCGAACACGATCACCCCGGTATTGCCCGCCTGCTGCTGCTGGAAGGCGAGCTCGGTCCATTCGTAGCTGAAGCCCGCGGGGAGCAGCCGCGTGGCGAGCCCCTCCATCGTCTTGAGCGCCTGCCCGCTCGAGAAGCCCGGCTTGGCATCGCCCTGCAGCTCGGCCGAGGGATAGAGGTTGTAGCGCACCACGCGATACGGCCCGCTGTCGTCCTTGAGCGTCATCACCGCGTCGAGCGGCACCATCGCGCCCGAACTTGAGCGCGTCTTGAGCAGCCCGATGTCGCCGGTCTGCTCGCGGAACGGCGCGTCGGCCTGCGCGGTCACGCGATAGGTGCGGCCGAGGAAGTTGAAATCGTTGATGTAGGTCGAGCCGAGATAGGTGTTGAGCGTCGAGAAGATGTTCTGCACCGGCAGGCCGAGCTGCTCGGCGCGTTCGCGGTCGATATCGGCGAACAGCCGCGGCGTGCGCGTGTTGAAGGTGCCGAACACGCCGGCCAGGCCCGCCTGCTGGTTGGCCGCGCCCGCGACCGCGTTGGCGGCCTTTTCGAGCGCCTTGTAGCCGGCACCGCCGCGATCCTCGATGATCATCTTGAAGCCGCCGCCCGTGCCGAGGCCCTGAACCGGCGGGGGCGGGATCAGCAGCACGAACCCGGCGGTGATCGCGCCGAGCTTGCCGCGCAGCTCGTTCGCGACCTGGTCGGCGGTGTGACGCTCGCCCTGCGGCTTGAGCCCCAGGAACATCACCGCCGCGTTGGGCGCGTTGGTGAAGGTCGCGCCGTCGAAGCCCGCGAACGCGACCGTCGTCTGCGCGGCGGGATGGGAGAGGGCGATCCGCTGCGTCTGGGCGAGCACCTCGTCGGTCCGCGCGAGCGAGGAGCCGGGGGGCAATTGGACGACGCCGATCAGATAGCCCTGGTCCTGCGCGGGGATGAACCCGGTCGGCGTCGCCGCGAAGCGCCAGCCGGCGAGCGCGATCAGGCAGACATAGGCGACGCCCACGATCGCCAGCGCGCGCACCGCCCTGGCGGTGAAGCGGCCATAGCGCCCGCCGAGCCGCTCGAAGCCCGAGTTGAATGCGTTGCCGAAGCGCGCCGGCCAGCCGCGCCAGCCCGCCACGACCGCGCGATGCTCCTCCCGCCGCTTCAGGATCAGCGCCGCGAGCGCGGGCGACAGCGTCAGCGAGACGAACGCGGAGATCGCGGTCGCGCTGACGATGGTGACGGCGAACTGCCGGTAGAATTGGCCCGAGATGCCCGGAATGAACGAGGTCGGGACGAACACGCCCATCAGCACCAGCGCGATCGCGATCAGCGCGCCCGACACCTCATCCATCGTCTGGTGCGCGGCGGCGCGCGGATCGAGTCCCTTCTCCTCCATCAGCCGCTCGATATTCTCGACCACCACGATCGCGTCGTCGACGACGATGCCGATCGCGAGCACCAGCCCGAACAGCGACAGATTGTTGAGGCTGAACCCGAACGCCGCGAGCACCGCGAACGACCCCACCAGCGAGACCGGGATCGCGATGATCGGCACCACCGCCGCGCGCCAGCTCTGCAGGAAGACGAGCACCACCACCGCGACCAGCACGATCGCCTCGATCAGGGTATGCTCGACCGCGGAGATCGACTGCGCGATGTACTCGGTCGGGTTGAAGGGGATGCTGTACGCCATCCCCGGCGGGAACGACTTGGCGGCGGTCGCGAGCTCCGCCTTGATGCGCGCGGCGGTGTCGAGCGCGTTCGATCCCGGCAGCTGGGTCGCCACCAGCATCGTCGCCGGATTGCCTGAATTATACGCGTTGGTCCCGTAATCCTGCGCGCCGAGCTCGATCCGCGCGATATCGCCCAGCCGCGTGATCCGCCCCTGATCGTCGGTCTTGATGATGATGCCGCGGAAATCGTCGGGCGAGGTGAGGCGGCCCTTCGCCTGGATCCCGAGCTGGAAGGCGGGGGCGCCCCTGCCGAAGGGCGGCGCGCCGATCGTGCCGGCGGCGACCTGCACGTTCTGCGCGCGGATCGCCGCGACGACCTCGTCGACGGTGAGGTTGAGTGCCGCGGCGCGATCGGGATCGATCCAGACGCGCATGTTGTAATCGCGGCCGCCGAACAGCCGCGCATTGCCGACGCCCTGGATGCGGCTGATCCGATCGAGCAGCTGGAGCGTGGCGTAGTTCGAGATATATTGCTGCGAGAGCGACTTGTCGGGCGAGGTGAGCGCGATCGCCATGAGGAAATTGGGCGAGTTCTTGTTAACCGTCACGCCGATCTGGCGCACCTGATCGGGCAGGCGCGGCTCGGCGCTGGTGACGCGGTTCTGCACCAGCACCTGCGCCTGATCGACATTGGTGCCCTGCGCGAAGGTGACCGTGATCGTGATGTTGCCGTCGCCGGTCGACGAGGACGACATGTAGATCATGTGCTCGACGCCGTTGATCGCCTGTTCGAGCGGCGCCGCCACCGTCTCGGCCAGCGTCTCGGCATTCGCGCCCGGATAGCTCGCGGTGACCGCCACCGTCGGCGGCGCGATCTCGGGATATTGCGCGACCGGCAGCGACGGATAGGCGACGACCCCGAACACGACGATCAGGATCGACAGCACCGCCGCGAAGATCGGCCGCTCGATGAAGAAATGCGGGAAGCGCACGGGCGAGCTAGCGCGCGGTAGCCTGCGCCGCCGGCGGCGCCGAGAGCGGGGTCGTCACCGGCGCGGTATCGGCGGTGCGCGGCTTGAGCCGTACCATCGTCACGTCCACCGCCATGCCCGGCTGGAGCGCGCCGAGCCCGTCGAGCACGACCGCGTCGCCCGCGGCGAGCCCGCGGCGCACGACGCGCAGCCCCGCGACGAGCGGACCGGTCTCGACCTCGCGCTGCGTCGCCTTGCCGTCGCGGCCGATGAGGT
Organism: uncultured Sphingomonadaceae bacterium; assembly: GCA_964250685.1. Classification (GTDB taxonomy): domain Bacteria; phylum Pseudomonadota; class Alphaproteobacteria; order Sphingomonadales; family Sphingomonadaceae; genus Sphingomonas_I. The sequence continues at coordinate 4,188 of CAXUGZ010000015.1, read as the reverse complement.
AGACCAGCTTGCGCGTCTGATCGGTGACGATCGCCTCGTCGGGTACGAGCACCGCATGATAGGCGCCCGAGCCGAGCAGCCGCGCCCGGCCGAACATGCCGGGGGTGAACAGCCGCCCCGGATTAGCGAACTGCGCGTGCGCCCGGATCGTGCCCGAGCGCGGATCGATCGCGTTGTCGACGAACACCATGCGCCCCTTGTGGGGATAGCCGCTCTCGTCGGCGAGCTGGACCTCGACCGGGTTGGCGGTGGTACGCGACGAGCCGCGCTCGCCCGCGCTCGCCTGGCGCGTATATTTGAGGTAGAGGCTTTCCGCGCCCTCGAACGTGAACCAGATCGGATCCATCGTCACCACGCGCGTGAGCTGGGTGGTGCCGGCGGCGACGACATCGCCCAGGCTGACCTTCTTGTCCGAGATGCGGCCCGAGACCGGCGCGCGCACCAGCGTGAAATCGAGGTTGAGCTTCGCCGCGGCCTGCGCCGCGCGGTTGGCGGTCACGTCGGCGGCCGCGGTGCGCGAGGTCGCCTGCTTGGTTTCGAGCTCCTCCTGGCTGACCGCCTGAAGGTTGCGCAAAGTCTGCGCGCGCGCGAACTCGGTGCCCGCATTGGCGAGCGACGCCGCCGCGCGGCCCGTCGCCGCCGCGGCCTGGAGATAGGCGGCACGGTACGGGCGCGGATCGACCTGGAACAAGGGCTGCCCCGCGCGCACGTCCTGCCCGTTGCGGAACATGATGCGCGTGATCGTGCCCGAGACGCGCGGGGTGACGGTCACGTCCTGCACCGCCTCGAACCGGCCGACATATTCGTCCCAGTCGACCACGTCGCGCGCGAGCGGGTGGGCGACGCTGACGTGCGGCTTGGGCGGCGGCGGGGGCGCGTGGCCGCCGCAGCCGGCAAGGAGCAGCGCCCCGATCAACGCCCAACGGCGCGCCGTCGATCGGCCCATCTTCCGCTTGCCTCCGTGCATGGGGGGCATTTAGTGCGGCGCAACATGAGTTACAAACGATATCCGTACCGGGCGGTATGATAATTTTCTTGGGGGCCTCGAACGAATGCTTCAGATCGGCTCGCCGCTGAGCCGCTGGCAGACCATGTCGAGCTGGTCGAGCGTGCCATAGCCGATCGTCACGCTCCCCCCCTTGGGACCGTGGACGATCGCGACCTTGAGCCCGAGCTGATCGGCGAGCTGGCGCTCGAGCATTGCCACGTCGGTGTCGCTGCCCTTATATTCGAGCGGCGGTTGCCGGACCCGCCGCGCGCGCGCGCCGCGCGCCAGCGACTCGGTCTCGCGTACCGACAGACCGCCGCGGATCACTTCCTCGGCGAGCGTCTCGGGATCGGCGGCGGTGAGCAGTGCGCGCGCATGGCCCATGCTCAGCCGCCCGTCGCTCAACGCGGCGCGCACGCGCGGCGGCAGATCAAGCAGGCGCAGCAGATTGGCGACATGGCTGCGCGACTTGCCGACGATCCGCGCCAGCGCCTCCTGCGTATGGCCATATTCTCCGCCAAGCCGCTGATAAGCCTCGGCTTCCTCGATCGCGTTGAGGTCCTGCCGCTGGACGTTCTCGACGATCGCCAGCTCGATCGTCTCGGCGTCGCTCAGCGTGCGGACGAGCACGGGCACCTCGTGCAGCCGCGCGCGCTGCGCCGCGCGCCAGCGCCGCTCGCCCGCGACGATCTCGTAGCCGCCATCCTTGGGCCGCACCACGATCGGCTGGATCAGCCCGCGCCCCGCGATCGACGCCGCCAGCTCGTCGAGCGCGGCCTCGTTGAAATGGCGGCGCGGCTGATCGGGATTGGGGACGATCTGCCCCACCGGCAGCGTCTGCACCCCCGCCGCGCGCGCGGCATCGCCCACGGGCTGCTCGCGCGTCGCCTCGCCGAGCAAGGCCGACAGGCCGCGCCCGAGCCCGCGCTTGACCTCGCTCACGCCGCCACCGCGGGCGCGGGCAGCCGGCCGATCAGCTCGCGCGCCAGCGCGATATAGGCCTCCGATCCGGGGCAGCGATGATCGTAGATCAGGGCCGGCAGTCCGTGGCTCGGCGCTTCGGACAGGCGGACGTTGCGCGGAATGACCGTCTCGAACACCAGCTTGCCGACGCAGGCGCGCACATCCTCGGCGACCTGCTCGGATAGGCGGTTGCGGCGATCGTACATCGTCAGCGCGACGCCGACGATCTCGAGAGCCGGATTGAAGCGCGCGCGCACCAGCTCGACCGTGCGCAGCAGCTGGCTCATCCCCTCGAGCGCGAAGAACTCGCATTGCAGCGGCACGAGCAAGGTCCGCGCAGCGACGAGCGCGTTGATCGTCAGCAGGCCCAAGGATGGCGGGCAATCGATCAGGCAGATGTCCCACAATGCGGGCGCGGCGTCGAGCATGGCATCGAGCCGGTGCGTGCGATCGCCGAGCTCGGCCAGCTCGACCTCGGCGGCGGAGAGGTCCTGCGTCGCCGGGATCAGGTCGAGCTTGGGCACCTGGGTGGGCCGCGCCGCCTGCGCGATCGAGCAGCGCCCGGCAATGACTTGGTAGATCGAGCCGCCGCGTGCCTCCTGCCCGCAGCCGAGCCCGGTCGAGGCATTGCCCTGCGGATCGAAATCGATCAGCAGCACGCGGAACCCGGTCGCGGCGAGCGCGGTCGCGACGTTGATTGCGGTGGTGGTCTTGCCGACCCCGCCTTTCTGGTTGGCAATGGCGATGCGGATCATCGGCGCTTCCTCGGGCGGACCTGGCGGGCGACGATGATCGCCGACTCGGGATCCGTGACGCTCGCCACGATCCGGAAGTCACCTTGCCATGAAGCCGCCGCCTCTGCCAGTTCACGCGCCGCACCGCGCCCCTTCGGCAGCAGCCACAGCGTATCGTCCGTGGCGAACGGCGCGGCGAGCGCGAGCAGACGCGGCAGCGGGGCGAATGCGCGCGCGCTGATGATCGCATAGGCACGCGGCACCATCGCTTCGAGCCGCGTGGCGATCACATCGACCAATGGGCTGATCTCCATCGCGGCCGCGGCAGCATGGAGAAACGCCACGCGCTTGGTGCGCGCCTCGACCAACGTGACTCGCCGCTGCGCCAACGCCGCGACGATCAGCCCGGGAAAGCCCGCGCCCGATCCCAGATCGAGCCACGAGCCCGGCGCGGGCGCCAGATCGATCAGCTGCGCCGAATCGACGATGTGGCGCGACCAGATCGTGTCCAACGTCGAGGCAGCGACCAGGTTTTGCCGCGCCGCCTCCTGCCGCAAAAGCTCTACATACCGCCCGAGCGCCGCCCATGTTTCACGTGGAACGTTGCGCTCCTCCAGCCAGGCGCGCGCGTCTTCCTCGGTCACGCCGCCGCGCGCCGCGCAGCTACGAGGATCGCGGCCAGCGCAGCCGGGGTAACGCCGCGCACGCGCGACGCTTCCGCCAGTGTCTCGGGGCGCGCCGCTTCCAGCCGCTCGACCATCTCGTGCGACAGGCCGCCGATCGCGGCATAGGCGCCGAGCGCGTCGAGCGTGACCGCGGCATCGCTGCGCAGCCTGGTCACCTCCGCGCTCTGCCTCGCGGCATAAGGCGCGTAGCGCGCGTCCTCGACTGCCTCGGCGACGACCTCGCGGGGCAATCCGGGAGGAATATGCGCGGCCACATCCTCGGCGGTAAGGTCGCGCTGCCTGACCCACTCTGCCAGTCCGCGCGTCTCTCCGGGCACGCCCGTGAGCGCGGCGGACGCGACCGGCCGCTCCATCGCGCGCGTGGCGGCATCGTGCTGCGCGAGCCGACGCTCGATCGATTCGCGCCGCTCGGGCCCGACCACCCCGCAGTCGATCGCCTGGCGCCCAAGCCGGGTCGCCGCATTGTCCGCGCGCAGGCGCAGCCGGTATTCCGCGCGCGCGGTCAGCATCCGATAGGGTTCGGTCACCCCCTGGATGACGAGATCGTCGATCATCACGCCGATATACGAATCGCTTCGCTCAAGCCGCAGCGGCGGCCGCCCCAGCACGCACGCGGCCGCATTGATTCCGGCGATCAGCCCCTGCGCCGCCGCCTCCTCATAGCCGGTGGTGCCGTTGATCTGCCCGGCGCAATACAGGCCGGGCAGTGCGCGCAGCTCAAGCGTCGCGGACAACGCGCGCGGATCGAGATGGTCATATTCCACCGCATAACCCGGCTGGGCGATGCGCGCCTGCTCGAGCCCCGCGATGCTGTGCA
>CAXUGZ010000014.1:0-14628 GCA_964250685.1 uncultured Sphingomonadaceae bacterium | reverse complement strand
CCATGCCGACCGAATTGCCGCAGCCCTGGCCGAGCGGGCCGGTGGTGGTCTCGACCCCGGTGGTGTGGCGGTATTCGGGGTGGCCCGGCGTCTTGGAGGAAAGCTGGCGGAACTGCTTGATGTCGTCGAGGCTGACCGCCTCGGCCCCGGTCTTGTTGCCGTCGGCATCGATCTCCTCGATCCCAGCGAGGTGGATCAGCGCGTAGAGCAGCATCGAGGCATGGCCGACCGAGAGCACGAAGCGGTCGCGGTTGGGCCAGTCGGGATGCGCGGGATCGTAGCGCAGGAACTTGGTCCACAAGGTCGCGGCGATCGGCGCCAGCGCCATCGGCGTGCCCGGATGGCCCGAATTCGCCTTCTGCACCGCGTCCATCGCCAGCGTGCGGATCGTGTCGATCGCCTGGGCGTCGAGGGAGCCATCCTCGCGGACGTGGGCAGCGGCGGCGCTCGACATCTGTTTCTCCAATCGGGATGGCCCGGACGGCGAGGCGGATAGCCCCGATCGAGTCCCGCACGCAACGGGCGGCGCCGGGCGGGGTTCCTGCTCGGGGCCGCTCCGGCCTCAGGAAATGGCGGCCGGTCGTTCGATCCGCCTGACGATGCCGCGTTCCGCCAGGTAGAGCACGTCGACCTCGTCGAGGAACAGCCCGTGGCCCAGCACGCCCGGGATGGCGGCGAGGCGTTGCGCGAGCATGTCGGCATCGTCGAGCCGACCGAAGCGGCAATCGAGCACCAGATTGCCCTGATCGGTGCGGTAGGGCTCGGCGGTGCCGCCGCGCAGCGTCGGCAGCCCGCCGATCGCCGCGATGGCCGAGGTCACGAAGCCGCGCGCGAACGGTAGCACCTCGACGGGCACCGCCGCAGCGCCGAGCCGGTCGACGCGCTTGGAGCCGTCGGCGATCACGATCATGCGCCGTGCCGCCGCCGCGACCACCTTCTCGCGCAGCATCGCGCCGCCCGCGCCCTTGATCGCGCGCAGCCGCGGGTCGATCTCGTCCGCGCCGTCGATCGCGAGATCGATGCGCGACACCTCCTCGAACGCGCGCAGCGTGATGCCGAGCGCGCGCGCCTGCGCTTCGCTGGCGTGCGAGGTCACCACCGCCTCGATCCTGAGCCCCTCGGCGCAGCGGCGGCCGATCTCGGCGATTGCGTGCGACGCGGTCGATCCGGTGCCGAGCCCGATGAGCATGCCGTCTCGCACTTCCTCCACCGCGGCGAGCGCGGCGGCGCGTTTGTCGTCATCCTGGGTCATGGCGGCCGCGATGCGCCAGGAGCGTTCGCCGGGCAAGCCGGCTATAGCGGCGCGATGGACCAGCCGCCCGCCTTGCCCGAAGACGCGCTCGAGGAGCGCTTCCTCGCCGCCACCGGGCCCGGCGGGCAGAACGTCAACAAGGTGGCGACCGCGGTGCAGCTCCGCCTCGACGTCTACGCGCTGCGGCTCGCGCCCGAGGTGTTCGCGCGGCTGAAGGCGCTGGCGGGAAGCCGCTGGGCGGCCAACGGTGCGATCGTCGTCACCGCGCGCCGCTTCCGCACGCGCGAGGCGAATCGCGCCGACGCGCGCGCGCGGCTGGCGGCGTTGGTCGCGCAGGCGCGCGTCCGCCCCGAGCATCGGGTAAAGACCCGCCCGAGCAAGGCGGCCAAGGCCAAGCGGGTCGAGGCGAAGGCGCGCACCGGCGCGGTCAAGCGCGGCCGCGCCCGCCCGTCGCTCGAGTGAGCCCGGCGCTTACGCCACCTCGGCGATCGGGATCTCGCTCGGCTCGCGCAGCACGTATCCGCGCCCCCACACCGTCTCGATATAATTGTCGCCGCCGCAGGCCAAACTGAGTTTCTTGCGCAGCTTGCAGATGAACACGTCGATGATCTTGAGCTCGGGCTCGTCCATGCCGCCATAGAGGTGGTTGAGGAACATCTCCTTGGTGAGCGTGGTGCCCTTGCGCAGCGAGAGCAGCTCCAGCATCGCATATTCCTTGCCGGTCAGGTGCACGCGGCTGCTGTCGACCTCGACCGTCTTGGCGTCGAGATTGACCGCGAGCTTGCCGGTGCGAATCACCGATTGGCTATGACCCTTCGAGCGCCGCACGATCGCGTGGATGCGTGCGACCAGCTCTTCGCGGTGGAACGGCTTGGTCACGTAATCGTCCGCGCCGAAGCCGAGCGCGCGCACCTTGGCGTCCATCTCGGCGATGCCCGAGAGAATCAGCACGGGCGTCTGCACGCGCGAGGTGCGCAACTTCTTGAGCACGTCATAGCCCGTCATGTCGGGCAAATTGAGGTCGAGCGCGATCAGATCGTAATCGTAGAGCTTGCCGAGATCGAGCCCCTCCTCGCCGAGATCGGTCGTATAGACGTTGAAGCCTTCGCCGCTCAGCATCAGCTCGATGCTGCGCGCGGTGGTGGGATCGTCCTCGATCAGTAGAACGCGCATGGCCGGAACACCCCTGTTGATGGAGCAGGACGGGCGGAACGCCAACCCTGAAGATGCGTGGTTAACAGGATCAGCAATGACGGCCAAAGGTTAATACCCGTTTAAAGAGAATCGCGCGGTAAATGAGGATCTTGCCCGGCGCGCGATTGCCGCGTGCGGGCGGTGAAGCTATGCGGCCGGGATGAAGCGCATCGCAGGCACGCCGACGAGTCGCGTTTCGGCCCGGCGGCGATAGCCGGCGCTCCGTCCGATCGATGCTGTCGCAACGCAGCCGCTACGCGCTCAAGGCGCTCCTCCATCTTGCCGCCCAGGGCAGCGCGCAGCCGCTATCGATCGGCAGCATCGCCACCGCCGCCGGCATATCGCGCAAGTTCCTGGAGGCGATCCTCAACGATCTGCGGCGCGAAGGCGTGGTCGATAGCACGCGCGGCAAGCATGGCGGCTACCGGCTCGCGCGGCCGCCGTCCGAGATCAGCTTCGCGCAGATCATCCGCGCGAGCGAGGGCCCGCTCGCGCTGTTCCCATGCGCGAGCGTCAACTTCTATCGACCGTGTACCGACTGCGACGTCGAGACGTGCACGCTCCGGCGCGTGCTGGCGCGCGCACGCGAAGGCGTGGCGGAGGTGCTGGAAGGCACCAGCCTCGCCGCCGCGCTGCACGGCGGCGTCGAGGGCGCCGCGCCGTTCTGACCGATCAGGCGCGGCTCCTCATCAGCGGCTGAATGCGCGTTCCGAAATTTTCCACTCCCTCGACGAAATCGTCGAAGGTGAGCAGTACGCCGCCGGTATTGGGCACCTCGGCCATCTCGTCGAGCATGCGCGCGACGCTCGCATAGCTGCCGACCAGCGTGCCCATGTTGATGTTGACCGCGCCCTCGGGCGCGGCGAGCTGGCGGACGTTGGTGGTGGCGTTGTGCGTGTCCGCCGCGCCCTGCTCGGCGAGCCACGCGATCGCATCCATGTCGGCGCCGTCGTTATAGCTGCGCCACTTGGCCATCGCGGCCTCGTCGGTCTCGTCGGCGATCACCATCACCAGCACGAACATTGAGACGTCGCGCCCCGTCTTGGCGGTCGCCGCCGCCAGCCGCGCGTTGTTGGGTGCGAACGCGGTGGGCGTGTTGACGCCCTTGCCGAGGCAGAAGGCGTAATCCGCCCACCTGGCCGAGAAGGCGAGCCCCTCGTCGGACGAGCCCGCGCAGATGATCTTCATCTCGCCCGCGGGCGTGGGACGGACGAGGCAATCGTCCATCCGGTAATAGTCGCCCTTGAAGTCGCTGCGCCCGCTCGCCCACAATTCGCGCAGGATGCGGGCATATTCGTCGAGCATCTTGTAGCGGTTGCGGAAATGCTCGTCGCCCGGCCACAGACCCATCTGGCTATATTCGGGGCGCTGCCAGCCCGTGATGAGGTTGAGCCCGAAGCGCCCATGGCTGATCGAATCGATCGTGTTGCACATCCGCGCGGCGAAGGCGGGCGGGATGATCAGCGTCGGGCAGGTCGCATAGATCTTGATCCGCTCGGTGATGGCGGCGAGACCCGCCATCAGCGTGAAGCTTTCCAGCCCATATTCCCAGAACTCGGTCTTGCCGCCGAAGCCGCGCAGCTTGATCATCGACAGCAGGAAATCGAGCCCGTGTTTCTCGGCCCGCAGCGCGATCTCCTTGTTGAGATCGAATGACGGCAGATATTGCGGCGCGTTCCGGGAGATCAGCCAGCCGTTGTTGTTGATGGGGACGAAGACGCCGACCTGCATGCTGTTCAGCTCCGTAGGAAATCGAGCACGATCGCGTCGAAGCCGCGCGGATCGGTGACGTTGCAGGCGTGGCCGCCGTCCATCGTCGCGAACCTCGCGGTCGGCAGCCCTTCCGCCAGCGCTTCCCCGGCGCGCGACGGCACGAGCATGTCGTCGCGCGCGGCGATCACCAGCGTCGGTGTGCGGATCTCCCCCAGCCGATCGGCGATGTCGAAGGCGGCGAGCGCCGCGATGCGCCGCTCCATCGTCGTGATGGCGGGAAAGGCGGCGAGCTGGTGCGGCAGCTCGGCATCCAATCTGTCGGCGTGCTCCGAAATCCAGTTCGCCGGATAGAGGAAGATCGGCTGCGCGCGCAGATACGCCTCGGGTCCGGCATGGCGCAGCAGCGCGAGCCGCGCCTCGAAGCAGCGCAGGAAGTGCGGATCGGGCCGCGCCCAGCCGTTCACCACCACGAGCTTGTCGAGCCGTTCGGGCGCCTTGAGCGCCAGCGCAAGCCCGGCGACGCCCCCGGCGGCATGCCCGATCAGGCTCGTGCGCTCCAGCGCCAGCGCGTCCATCAGCACGAGGATGTCGTCACCCCATGCCTCGACCGTGACCGCATCGGGCAGCGCGCGGTCGCTGCGCCCGGTGCCGCGGTGATCGTAGAGGATGACGCGGTGGCGCCCGGCCAGAGCCGGCAGGTTGGGCAGCCAGTAATTGCCCGATCCGCCGAGACCGGACGAGAGGATCAGCGGCGGCGCATCGGCTGGCCCGTGGCACTCGTAATATAGCCCCGAAGCAAGCGGCACCTAAGGTCCTCCCCCGCAGGGGGAGGGGGACCGCCGCAGGCGGTGGAGGGGTATCCCGGCCCGAACGGCGCGCGCCGCTTGGGGCGAGGATACCCCTCCACCATCCTGCGGATGGTCCCCCTCCCCCCGTTTCGCGCGGGGAGGAAGTACAGGCGACCCCCGGCTCAAGCGATATGCGCCACGCTGGCGATCTCCACGAGGCAGTCGGGCTTAACCAGCTCGCTCTTGATGCAATATCGCGCGGGCTTGGGCCCCGGAAAATACTCGGCATAGACCGCGTTGAACGCGGTGTAATCGGCGAGGTCCTTGAGGAAGATGTGGTTCATCGCCACGTCCCCGAGGGTCGCCCCCGCCGCCTCGAGCGTGATCTTGATGACGTTCAGCACATGGCGCGTCTGCGCGGCCGCGTCACCGATATGGAGCACCACGCCGCCTTCGCCCAGCGCAAGGACGCCCGAGACGTAGACGGCGTTCCCCGCCCTCGCGGCGGCCGAATAGGGCGCGATCGGGGTGGGGAATTGGGGCGGGTTGATGGCCTCGAACGGCATGTCAGCTTCCTTCCTCGATCTGTCCGAAGCTGCCGCAGAAATCCGCCACGGTCGACACCCAGCCGAAGAATTTCTCGATATTGTAGACGCTTGCCGCCCGGACGAATTCGGGGCCGAGATGGTGGGTCGCGTCCTCCAGCATCACGCCGAAATATTCGAGATGGAAGCCGTCGCGCAGCGTCGATTCGACGCAGACGTTGGTGGCGATGCCGACGAACACGATATTGCGGATGCCGCGGCCGCGCAGCACGCTGTCGAGCTGCGAGTTGAAGAACGCCGAATAGCGCGTCTTGTGGAGCGAGATGTCGCCCGGCTGCGGCGCGAGCGCGTCGACCAAGGCGTAGTCCCAGCCGCCGCGCGCGAGGAGCTGCCCGGCGAGATCGGGCACGGCGCGCATATGCCTCAAGGCGTTCGACTTGTGCCAGTTGGGCGATCCGGGGCCGCCCGCCTCGACATAATCGGGGTCCCAGCCGTTCTGCAGGTAGATCACCTGCACGCCCGCCGCGCGCGCGGTCTCAAGCACCGCCGCGATACGCCCGATCGTGCCGGCTGCGCCCGCTATGTCGAAGCCCGCCAGGTCGACATAGCCGCCCGGCGAGGCATAGGCGTTCTGCATGTCGATCACGATCACCGCGGTCTGATCGGCGGCGATGCGCAGCGGCTCGGGCCGCGCGGGGAGCGTCACCAGCCGCGTGCCGCGGGGAAACTGGGGTTCTGCGGTGATCGCGTCGCTCGGTCGCACCCGCGCGATGGTGGCCGTTTCGTCGGCGCTTCGCAAGCGGCGCATGGCGGGCGGCGGCGGCCGCGCGCTGCGCGCTTGCATGGCCGCGCGATCCAAGTATCGCCGGGCGATGCGGCTGTCGTTGCGCGGTATCGTCATTTCGGAACGCTGGTTCAACCGGCTGGTGATCGGTGCGGTCGCGCTGGGGTTTCTCGCGCTGGTCGCGGCGGGTGTCGCCGCCACGCTGGTGATCGAGCAGAACCAGCGCCACACCTTCTGGATCAATCACACCTACGAGGTCGAGCGCCAGATCTCGCTCTTCCGCATTTACGAAGAGCGCGCCGAGGCGGCGCGGCGCGGTTACCTGCTGCACGCAGACGCATATTTCATCGCCGCGTTCGATGGCGCGGCGGGCGGCATCATGCCCGCGCTGGCGGAGCTGCGCCGCCTGACCGCCGACAATCCGCGCCAGCAGGCGAACGTCGCCGGGGCGGTCGCGGTGGCGACGCGCCACCTCGCCGAGCTCAGGCGCTCGATCGCGCTTGCCGCTGCGGGACGCAGGGATGATGCGGCAGCCGCCTTCGACGTCGCCGCCAATCGACGCACCGTCCGCGCCAGCCGCGCGATCGGCGAGCGGATGATGGCGGAGGAGGATCGCCTGCTCGCGCTGCGCGACGCGGCGCAGCAGGGCGGCTTGCGGCTGCTCCTTCTGATCCTCTCGATATCCGGACTGCTGCTGGTGACCGTCGGAACCGCGTCGATATGGGTGATCCTGCGCTATACGCACGATCTCGCCGCGTCGCGCGACGCGCTCGGCGCGCTGAATGCCAATCTCGAAGGCGCGGTGCGCGAGCGCACCGCCGAGCTCCAGCGCGCGAACGACGAGATCCAGCGCTTCGCCTATATCGTCAGCCACGATCTGCGCTCCCCGCTGGTCAACGTGATGGGTTTCACCGCCGAGCTGGAGCGGGCGACCCTCTCGCTCGCCAGGCTGGTCGAGCGGGTGGAGCAGGGAGCGCCCGACATGCTCGACGTGGCCGCGCAAGATGCGGTGCGAAGCGACCTGCCCGAGGCGATCGGCTTCATCCGCACCTCGACGCAGAAGATGGACCGGCTGATCAACGCCATCCTGCGCCTGTCGCGCGAGGGCCGCCGCCCGATCGCGCCCGAGCGGCTCGACATGACCCTCATCCTGCAGGGCATTATCGATTCGCAGCGGCATCGCATCGACCAGCTCGGCATCGAGATGGTGATCGCGCCGCGCCTGCCCGAGATCGTCAGCGACCGGCTCGCAATCGAGCAGATCTTTTCGAACCTGGTCGAGAACGCGATCAAATATCTGCAGCCGGGGCGGCAGGGGCGCATCGCGCTCAGCGGACGGATCGAAACCGAGCGTGCCGTCTTCACCGTCGCCGACAACGGACGCGGGATCGACGCGCGCGATCATGAGCGCATCTTCGATCTGTTCCGCCGCTCGGGCATGCAGGACCAGCCGGGGGAAGGCATCGGGCTCGCGCATACGCGCGCCTTGGCCTATCGCCTGGGCGGGACGATCACGGTCGACTCGCGGCTGGGCGAGGGTGCCACCTTCCGCGTCAGCCTGCCGCGGGTCTTCACGGTCGAGCAGAGAGCGGTGACATGAACCATCAGCAGCCGGTGAACATCATCATGATCGAGGACGATGAGGGGCATGCGCGCCTGATCGAGAAGAACATCCGCCGCGCGGGCATCTCGAACGACATCCGGCATTTCACCGACGGCACCAGCGCGCTGGACCACCTCTTCAATCACGTCAACGGTCCCGCGCTGAACGGCCCTGCCTTGGTCCTGCTCGATCTCAACCTGCCCGACATGAGCGGCACCGACGTCCTCGCCCGCATCAAGGGCCATCCCGTGCTCAGGCGAACTCCGGTGGTGGTGCTCACCACCACCGACGACCGGCTCGAGATCCAGCGCTGCTACGATCTCGGCTGCAACGTCTACATCACCAAGCCGGTCAATTACGAAAGCTTCGCCGATGCGATCCGCCAGCTCGGGCTGTTCCTGGCGGTGATCCAGGTGCCCGACGTGATCGAGGCCTGATGCCCGATAGCCCCAAGCCTCGCATCCTCTATATCGACGACGACGACGGTCTTCGCCGGCTGGTGTCGCGCGCGCTCCAGCGGCGCGGCTACGAGGTAGCGTGCGCCGCGAGCGGCGCGGCGGGCGTGGCGATGGCGACCTCTGAGGTGTACGATCTGGTCGCGGTCGATCATTATATGCCGGGGCAGGACGGGCTCGCCACGCTTGCGGAGCTGATGACGCTGCCCGCGCCCCCGCCCGTAATCTACGTCACCGGATCGGAGGAGAGCCGCATTGCGGTCGCCGCGCTCAAGGCGGGCGCGATCGACTATGTCGTCAAGTCGGTGGGCGAGGATTTCTTCGATCTGCTCGCGCGCGCGATCGATCAGGCGCTGGTGCAGGTCGCGCTGCTCGCCGAGAAGGAACGGACCGAGATGAAGCTGCGCGAAAGCAATGCGCGGCTGCAGACGATGCTGCACGAGGTCAACCACCGCGTCGCCAACAGCCTCCAGCTCGTCTCCGCGTTCGTCCACATGCAGGCGCGCGACGCGCCCGACGAGGCGTCGCGTGCGGCGCTTGCGGATACGCAGCGGCGGATCGCCGCGATCGCGCAGGTGCACCGCCGCCTCTATACCTCCGATTCGGTCGATTCGGTCGACATGGCGGAATATCTCGGTGCGCTGCTCGCGGAGCTCGAGGAGACCTGGTCCACTCCGGACAGCCCGCGCGCGCTGACCTTCTCGGCCGAACCCGTGCGGCTCGGCACCGACAAGGCGGTGGCGGTGGGCGTGATCGTCAACGAGCTGGTGAGCAACGCGTGCAAATACGCCTATCCCGCGGCCACCGCGGGTGCGGTGCGCGTGGATTTGCGCCGCGACGGCGACGCGTTCGTCCTGCGCGTCGAGGACGATGGGTGCGGCATGCCGGTGGACGGCGCGGTCCAGGGCACCGGCCTCGGCTCGAAGCTGATCGGCGCGATGGCCAAGACGCTGCGCGCGGCGATCGAGCTCGATCCGGCGCATCGGGGGGTCCGCGCGACGCTTCGCGCCGCGTGCTAGCGGCGGATCGGCCCCGACGGTGCGCTGAGCCGGTTCTGGCCGTGCGCTCGCTGGCTCCAGTCCAGCGCATGATGGTTCTTCGCCGCCCGGCGGCTTCGCCTAAGGTCCGATCGCAATGCCGATCCCGCCGCGATCCGGGATCATCGCTCACGCCATTGGCGCGGCGCGGAACCGGCTTTGCGCGCCGAGCCGGATCGGTGCGTTCGAGGCGCCGTAGCCGAGATAGCCGCCGCGCCGCTCGATGATCTCGAAAAAGAATCGTTTCTCGAACGCGCGCGTGTAGATTTGCCAGTATTCATTGCCCGCATCGTCCCGGTCGAACAGCACATTGTGCGCCGCCATCTCCGCCGCCAGGGCCGCGTCGAGGCCGAAGCGCGCGACCAGGTCGTCATAGTAATTGGCCGGGATCGACAGCATCGCCACGCCGCTCGCCGCCAGCTTGCGGGCCGTCGCGAAGATGTCCGTGCTGGTGAAGGCGATATGCTGGAACCCGGCGCCGAACACGTTGTCGATGAAGCGCGACGACAATGTGCCGCGACCTCCCGATGCGTTCATGGTGACGCGAAACGCGCCGTTGGATCCCTCGATCGCTCGGCTCTGCACGAGACCGGCGGGATCGGGAATGTCGAGCTCCACCTGCTTCGCCACGTCGAACAAGGCGGTCCAGTAGAGCTGCCAGGACAGGAACTCGTCGATGTCGACCGATGCCGCGACATGATCGATCTTCTCGAGTCCGGCACCGGGATCGGCGTCGGGCAGCGGTTTGAACTCATCGGTCCAGATCCGCTCGGTCGCGTCCTGCCGCAGGAGATAGACCAGGCTGCCGCCGACGCCGCGCAACCCCGGCATCCCGGCGCTCTCCGCGGGAGTGTCGTCCTCGTAGCGCTGAATGGCGAGCGCGCGCGCGCGGCGCAGCGTGGCGTCAGGGTTCGGCACGGTGAGGCCCAGCGCGCAGATCGAGGCGCCGTGAACGACTCTGTAGGAATGGGCGAAGCCGCGCTGCTCGCGGTTGACCACGAGGTTGATCGTTCCCTGCCGCCATCGGTCGACCTCCTTGGTGCGATGCCGACCTACCTTGGTGAAGCCGAGCCCCGTGAGCAGCGGCTCGAAGCGCGCGGCCTCCTCGTCTGACGCGGCGAATTCGATGAATTCGATTCCACCGATCTTCGCCGGCAGCGGGAGCGCGGTGTGCCTGCCAATCAGTCGTACCGCCTGGTCATGGACCGCGACGAGCGAACGCAGCCCGTCCTGCGCGATCATCGCGGTCGATCCGGCGCGGAAGCGATCGTTGAAGATTTCGAGCGACAGGGGACCATCATAGCCGAGCTTGAGCAGTTCGGCGACGAATCCGGCGACCGGCAGGTCGCCCTGGCAAGGCATGCAGCGGAAATGGCGGCTCCAGAACAGCAGGTCCATCGACAACAAAGGCGCATCGGCAAGCTGCACGAAGACGATTTTCGCCGGGTCGATGGCAGCCAAGGTTTCGTTGGGGATGTTGCGCGAGAGCGAATGGAAGCTGTCGAGCAGAATGCCGACCGACGGATGGTCGGCCGCCTTGACGATCTCCCACGCCTGGCGATGATCATAGACATGCCGCCCCCAGGCGAGCGCTTCATAGCCGATCAGGATTCCGCGCGCCGCGGCCCGCTCGCCGAGCGCGCGGAAATCGTCGACGATGCGATCGCGGTCGCCCGATGCGTAGGGCGAGCAATTGGAGCAGAACAGGATACGATCGGTGCCAAGTTCGGCCATCACGTCGAACTTGCGCTCGGCGCGGTCGAACGCGCGCTGACGCAGCTCCCCCGGCATGCCCTCGAAATCCCGGAACGGCTGATAGAGCGCGCAGGTGAGTCCCAAATCGCGCAACTGACGGGCGATCTCGCGCGGAGACGCCGCGCAGGACAGCAGATCGGTCTCGAAGATCTCGACCGCATCATATCCCGCGGCAGCGATGGCGATCAGCTTCTGCTCCAGCGTGCCGCTGACGGAAACGGTGGCGATGGATGAGCGCATGATGAAGTCCCGTTGAGACGCTTTACGCAAGGCGGAAGACGTAGATCATCACCGCAGGAGGGGCGCCGGGCACTCCCTGCAGGCTGCCGACGAAGACCGACTGGTTGAGCCAGTCGTGCCGCCCGGACGGCGCCTCGAACTCGGGCACCGTCCGGAGATAGCGGCTCTTCGCGCCAGCCACGCGAGTGTTGGTCAGCCCGCGGTTGTGAACATGAATCTGGGTGCCGTCGTCGGCCTCGATCATATAGTCAGCCTCGATCAGCGTGTAGTCGTCGGCGCGCTGCAATTGCCAGTCAGCACCGCCCGGAACCACGCGCCCGCGAATGCGCGGTCCCCCGAACGTGCCGCCGACGATCGGGATGCGGCGGCGGATGCCATATGGCGTATGACCGATCTCCCGCGTCGGCTCGAGCAGGACGTGCGCCGAGAAGGCGAATTCCAGCTTGGGCGTCGCGTCGTCGGGCGGCAGCGGCGCGGCCAGCGCTGCGGTCGGCAGCACGAGCGGCACGGCGGCAGCTGCCATCGTTTCAAAGAAAGCGCGCCGTGTCGCTCGCCCGTCCATGCTCGCCATCCCCAGTTACCGGCCCGCTTCTTGACGAATACGAACCGTTTCGTACACAGTGTGCCCGGCAGGGCCGGACTCGGCAAGAGGTTCATTGCGCTCGCCCGAGAGGATAGATGAAGGCATTCCTAAAGATGCTGGCGGGCCTGATCGCCGTGACACCGGCGGCGACAATAGCGGTAATCGACGCGCCTGCCGATCCGATCCGCGTGCCGGCGATGCAGCCGATCGCGACCGATCCGGTTCTCACCCGAAGCGGCGCGGTTGCGGGCACGCGGCTGAGCGGCGGAGTACGGGCATATCTCGGGATCCCGTATGCTGCGCCGCCCGTCGGGGAGCTGCGCTGGGCGGCGCCGCATGCAATCGCATGGGACGGGGTGCGCAATGCCGATCGCACCGGGCCAGAATGCGTCCAGGTGCTTCGGCCGCACGGCATCAACCATTATTTCGGCGAGGAGGCGACGTCGGAAGACTGCCTCTACCTCAACGTCTGGGCGCCCGAAGCCAGGCCGGCCGCGCCGCTCCCGGTGGTGGTGTTCATCTATGGCGGCGGCTTCACCATCGGCTCGTCCGGCATGCCCAATTATGGCGGAGCGGATATCGCCCGGCGCGGCGCGATCTTCGTCAACTTCAACTACCGCCTCGGTGCGCTGGGCTTCATGGCGCATCCGGAGCTCAGTCGCGAGCAAGGGGGCCACTCGGGTAATTACGCGCTGATGGACCAGATCGCGGCGCTGCGCTGGGTGCGCACGAACATCGCCGCATTCGGGGGCGATCCCGCCAGGATTGCGATCGTCGGCCAGTCCGCGGGCGCGCTGTCGGTCGGCGCGCTGATCTTCTCGCCCGAGGCGAAGGGCCTGTTCCGCGGTGCGGTGATGACCAGCTGGTGCAATGATCGCGACACCATGCCGACGCTCGCCGAAGCCGAGGCGGTCGGCGTCGCGGTGCAGCAGCGGCTCAAGGCGGACTCGCTCGCGGCGCTGCGCGCCATCCCCGCCGACCGCATCCTCGCGATCCAGAGCGAGAGCCAGCTGGGCGCGAACGTCACGGGAATCCGGATCGGCGGCCCGATCGTCGATGGCTGGATACTGCCGGGACAAAAGGCCGCGCTGCTCGCGGCGGGGCGGATCAACCGCGTGCCGATCATCGCCAGCTCGAACACCGACGATATCGATATCGCGATGAGCCCGTTCGGTCAGGTCACGACGCTCCAGGGCTACCGCGCCACCGCTGGATCGGTGTTCGGCGGCGAAGCGCCGGCCTTCCTGAAGCTCTTTCCAGCTGCGACCGATGCCGCGGCCAAGACGATGGCGCGCGCCGTTGCGCATCTGGGAGGATTCGTGCTGGCCTCGCGCCAGTGCGCGCGCGATCAGGCCAGCGTGGGGGAGGCGACTTACGTCGACGAATTCGCGCGCAAGCACCCCTACACACCGGGCGTTCGCTTCACCGACCAGGATCCGGCGACGATCGGGGCCTATCACACGGGGGACATACCGTATTGGCTGGGTACGCTCGACGTCTATAATCGCCTACGTCTGACGCGCGACTGGACGCCATATGATCGCCTGCTCTCGGCGACGATGATGGACCACCTCATTGGCTTCGCGCGCGACGGGAGGCCCGGCGCGAGCTGGCCCGCCTGGACGCAGCACAGTGAGCGCGAGATGCTGTTCGGCGACACGGTCGCCGTGCGCGCGCTCGATGCAGCGCGTCTCGACTGGCTGGAGGCGCATCCGATCGCGCGTACTGCGGTGCCGACGCGCCCCGGCTCCCCGCGCGATTGACGGCGAAGGTTGATCGCAATGGTGCTTCGTCCTAGTCGGTGCGGCAGATCGGGCAGGGACCATTGGCCATCGCGATGACAGCAGAGCCTCCCGGCCCCCGGACCGCCGATTCCGAGGCCACGAAGGCCAACATCCTTGAAGTCGCCCGCCAGGAGTTCGCCGACAAGGGGCTCAGCGGCGCGCGCATCGACGAGATCGCCGAACGCACGAACACCAGCAAGCGGATGATCTACTATCATTTCAAGAGCAAGGAGGGGCTGTACCGCGCCGTCCTCGAAGAAGCCTATGCCCGCATCCGCGAGACCGAGACCGCGGTGCCGATCGAGACGATGGGCGCCGAGGAGGCCCTGAAGGCCAATGTCCGGCTGACGTTCGACTATCACCATGACCACCCTGAGTTCGTGCGGCTGGTGATGAACGAGAACATCCACCACGCGGCGTTCATCAAGGATGTCGCCGGGATAAAGCGACGCAACGAAAGCGTGATCCGCGTGCTGGGGGAGGTGATCGCCAAGGGCCGCGACGAAGGAGTCTTCCGCGACGACCTCGACCCGATCGACCTGCACATGACGATCAGCGCGTTGTGCTTCTACAACGTCTCGAACCGCTACACCTTTTCCGAGATCTTCCGCCGCGACATGGTGTCGCCCAAGGCGGTGGCGCGGCGACGCGAGCAGGTGGTCGCGGTCGTGCTGGCGGCGTGCCGCCCGGCCTGAGCGCGCGTCAGCGGCCGGGCAGCGGGCGATAGGCCAGACGGTCGGCCTGGTACGACCCCAGCCAGAGGGTCTCGCCCACGATCGCCGCCGCCGAGACGCCGTTGAAGGCCGCTTCCGGTGCGCCATAGGCGAGCGTCGACACCTGGCCCGAGACCGGATCGATCGCCGCCGCGACATAACCGCGGTGGCAGAGCATCTTG
>CAXUGZ010000013.1:10504-15024 GCA_964250685.1 uncultured Sphingomonadaceae bacterium | reverse complement strand
GTGCAGGCGGCGATCAACGCCGCGCGCGCCGATCTGCCCGCGACCTTGCGCACCAATCCCAGCTACCGGAAGATGAACCCATCGGACGCGCCGATCCTGATCCTCGCGCTCACCTCGGATACGCGGTCACCGGCGGACATCTACAATGCGGTGTCGAACATCGTCCAGCAGCGCCTGCTGCAGGTGCAGGGGATCGGCGACGTGGAGCTCGGCGGCGCGGCGCTGCCGGCGGTGCGCGTCGACCTCAACCCGCTCGCGCTCGCGCGCTACGGCATTCCGCTGGAGGACGTGCGGACCGCGCTCTCCTCGGCCAGCGCCAACCGGCCGCGCGGCGTGATCGAGGGGAACGGCACCGCCTGGCAGGTCTATGGCGACACGCCCGGGCTGCGCGCGTCGGACTATGCGAGCATGGTTGTCGCGTGGCGCAACGGCATCGCGGTGCGGCTGGAGGACGTGGCGCGCGTCTATGACGGGCCCGAGGACGTGCGCACGATGGGGTTGTTCAACGGCCGCAGCGCGGTCAACGTCGTCATCAGCCGCCAGCCGGGCGCCAACATCATCGCCACGGTGGACGCGGTGAAGGCGCAGCTGCCGATCCTCGAGGCGGCAATCCCCTCCGACATCAAGCTCGCGGTCGCTTCGGACCGCACCACCACCATCCGCGCCTCGCTCCACGAGGTGGAACTCACGCTGGTGATCGCGACGATCCTGGTGGTGATCGTCGTCTCGATCTTCCTGCGTTCCTTGCGGGCGACGATCGTGCCGGCGATCGCGGTGGTCGCTTCGCTCTGCGGCACGCTGGGGGTGATCTACCTGCTCGGCTTCAGCCTCAACAATCTCTCGCTGATGGCGCTAACGGTGGCGACGGGCTTCGTGGTCGACGATGCGATCGTGGTGCTGGAGAATATCAGCCGCCATGTCGAGGAGGGGATGCCGCGGCGCGAGGCGGCGTTGCTCGGCGCGCGCCAGGTGGGCTTCACCGTGCTCTCCATCTCGATCAGCCTCGTCGCGGTGTTCGTGCCGTTGCTGTTCATGAGCGGGCTGATCGGGCGGCTGTTCCGCGAATTCGCGGTGACGATGACGGTGGCGGTCATGATCAGCCTGGTGATCTCGCTCACCGTCACCCCGATGATCGCCGCGCG
The DNA here is from genome assembly GCA_964250685.1 of uncultured Sphingomonadaceae bacterium. Classification (GTDB taxonomy): domain Bacteria; phylum Pseudomonadota; class Alphaproteobacteria; order Sphingomonadales; family Sphingomonadaceae; genus Sphingomonas_I. Next base: position 13,882 of record CAXUGZ010000013.1, on the reverse strand, counting down.
CGTGCTGCGCGTGCCGGGCGAGGCGCGCCCGAGCCGCTTCGCCGCCTTCGCCGAGCGCGGGTTCGAGTCGCTGCAGGCGCGCTACGCCCGGAGCCTCGACTGGGCGCTGGCCAATCGCGGTGCGACCCTGCTGATGCTCGGCGGCGCGATCGCGCTCAACGTGTTCCTGCTCGTCTCGATCCCCAAGGGCTTCTTCCCCGAGCAGGATACGGGATCGCTCCAGGGGGGGCTGCGCGCCGACCAGAGCATCTCGTTCCACGACATGCAGGCCAAGCTCACCCAGATCGTGCGCGTCATCCGCAAGGATCCGGCGGTGAACACCGTGGTCGCGTTCACCGGCGGCTCGCGCGCGGGCGGGGGCTTCATGTTCGTGACGCTGAAGCCCGAGCGGCAGCGCAGCCCCGCGCGCGACGTGATCGCGCGGCTGCGCCCCAAGCTCGCGCGCATCACCGGCGTCGCCACCTTCCTCACGCCCGTGCAGGACATGCGCGTCGGCGGGCGCGGCGGGAACAGCGGCTACCAATACACGCTGGAGGCGGACGATCCGGACGTGCTGTTCAAGGCCGCGCCGCGGCTCGCCCAGGCGCTCAAGCGCGTGCCCGAGCTGACCGACGTCGACGTCGACGTGGCGGAGGGCGGCGCCGACGTGTTCGTCGCGATCGACCGCGATGCCGCCAGCCGCGTGGGCGTGACCCCCGCGACCGTCGACCAGACGCTGTACGACGCGTTCGGCCAGCGCCAGGTGGCGACGATCTACAGCGGGCTCAACCAATATCACGTGGTGATGGGGGTCGCGCCCGAATTCACCGGCTCGCCCGCCGCGCTCGACGCGATCTACGTGCCGACCACGCCGCCCCCGGCCACGGCGGCGACCACGACCACGACGGCGGCCGCCACGTCCGCGACCGTCATCGGCACGGGCGCGGGCGTGAGCGGATCGACCCCGGTCTCGACCACGGGCCAGGGCCGGGACGCCGCCACCGGTGCTGCGGTCAACACCGCGCCATCGGGCATGACCCCGCTCTCGACGATCGCGCGCTGGTCGACCGGCTCGACCGCCGCGCAGGTCAACCACCAGGATGCCGGCCCCGCCGCGACGATCAGCTTCAACACCGGCAACGGCTATTCGCTGGGAGACGCGGTCGCGCGCATCCGCCAGGTGCAGCAGGCGCTGGGCCTGCCCGCGCAGGTCCACGGCGCGCCATCGGGCACCGCGTTGGTGTTCCAGCAATCCAGCCAGTCGAACCCGATCCTGATCCTGGCGGCGATCGTGGTGATCTACATCGTGCTGGGCATCCTCTACGAAAGTGCGATCCATCCGCTGACGGTGCTCTCGACCCTGCCGTCGGCGGGGGTCGGCGCGGTGCTGGCGCTGATGCTGACGGGTTCGCAATTCGATCTGATCGCGCTCATCGGGCTCATCCTGCTGATCGGGATCGTCAAGAAGAACGCGATCATGATCATCGACTTCGCGCTCGATGCCGAGCGTTCGCGCGGGCTGGCGCCGCTCGCCGCGATCCGCGAGGCGGCGCTGCTGCGCTTCCGCCCGATCCTGATGACGACGATGGCGGCCGCGTTCGGCGCGCTGCCGCTGGCGATCGGCTTCGGCGAGGGCGCCGAGCTGCGCCAGCCGCTCGGCATCGCGATCATCGGCGGGCTGATCGCGAGCCAGTTCCTCACGCTGCTCACCACGCCGGTGGTGTATCTCGCGCTCGACCGCTTCCGCCGCCGCTCGGCGCACGAGCGCATCCTCGCCCGCCGCGGCGACCTGGGACCGCAGACCGCATGAACCGACCTCGCCGCTGGACGCTCGCCGCGATGCTTCCCCCGCTGCTCGCGGGGTGCGACCTCGCGCCGCATTACCGCCCCCCGCCCGCCGCCGCCGCCGCCGACTTCCGCGAGGCGCCCGGCTGGCGCTCGGCCGCGCCCGCCGACGCGGTCGCAAAGGGCCAATGGTGGCTGCTGTTCGACGATGCGGTGCTTAACCAGCTCGAGGCGCGCGTCGCGGTCGACAACCAGAACGTCGCCGCCGCAGCGGCCGCCTATGCGCAGGCGCGCGCCGCGGTGCGCGAGGCGCGCGCGGCGCTGTTCCCCTCGATCGACCTGTCGGCGGGCGCGACGCGCGCGGGGTCGTTCGGCGGCGGCACGCCCTCGATCATCGGCGGCGCCGGCGGCACCACGGGCACGACGGGAACGACCGGCACCACCACCGGCGGGAGCACCACCGGCACGACCGGCACCACCACCACCGTCACCAACGGCGGGGGCAGCCGGCGCTACTCGCTCTCGGTCGGCGCCACCTGGGAGCCCGATCTGTGGGGCCGCGTCGGCAACGGCGTGCGCCAGCAGCGCGCGCTGGCGCAGGCGAGCGAGGGCGACCTCAACAACGCCACGCTCTCCGCGCAGGGCGAGCTCGCGCTCGATTACGTGCAATTGCGCGGGCTGGAGGCGCAGAAGGCGATCCTCGACGCGACGGTCGCGGCCTATAACCGCGCGCTCACCATCACCAACAACCGCTACCGCCAGGGCGTGGTCGCGCGGATCGACGTGCTCCAGGCGCAGACCCAGCTCACCACCGCGCTGGCGAACGCGGCCGATCTCAACCGCCAGCGCGCCGCGTTCGAGCATGCCATCGCGGTGCTGGTGGGCGAAAACCCGTCGAGCTTCGCGCTGCCGCCCGAGCCGTGGAACCGCATTGTGCCCGACGTGCCCGCGACGCTCCCCTCGGCGGTGGCCGAGCGGCGGCCCGACGTGGCGGCGGCCGAGCGGCGCGTGGCGGCGGCCAATGCGGCGATCGGCATCCAGCGCGCCGCCTTCTTCCCGACGATCAGCCTGTCGGGCAATCTCGGCGCCAATTCGAGCAGCCTCGGCAGCCTGTTCACCGCGGCGAGCAGTGTCTGGTCGCTCGGGCTGCAGAGCGCGCTCACCCTGCTCGATTTCGGCGCGCGCGCGGCGCGCGTGGCGGAGGCGCGCGCGGCCTACCAGCAGGCGGTGGCCACGTACCGGCAGACCGTGCTCACCGCCTTCCAGCAGGTCGAGGACGAGCTCGCCGCCGCACAGATCCTGTCCTATGTCGGCAATCAGCGGGTGGCGGCGGCGCAGGCGGCCAACCAGGTCGAGCAGCTCACCCAGAACCAGTATCTTGCCGGCCAGATCGCCTATACCGACGTGATCACCGCGCAGGCGACCGCGCTCAACGCGCGCCAGGCCGAAGCGCAGGCGATCGTCGACCGCCAGGTGGCGGCGATCTCGCTGATCCAGGCGATCGGGGGGAGCTGGCCGGTGGCCGGGCAGTGATCCTCCCCAGCTTTTGCTGGGGAGGGGGACCATCGCGCAGCGATGGTGGAGGGGCAATCCCCCCGGCGAAGAAACCCCTCC
>CAXUGZ010000013.1:0-10494 GCA_964250685.1 uncultured Sphingomonadaceae bacterium | reverse complement strand
ACTAGCCTGCGGCTGGTCCCCCTCCCCGGCAAAAGCCGGGGAGGAACCGTTCTACCGCTCCGCCTCCGCCGCGAGCAGGCGGCGCGCGCGCTCCAGCACCGGGTCGCGGCCCGCGCGGCGGTCGGCCAAAGTGGGCGCGAGCGCGACGTCGGGGTCGAGCCCTACCCCCTCCAGCCGCCGGCCCGCGGGGGTGCGGATGTCGAACTCGGCGACCGAGAGCTGGCCGCCGTCGGGCAGGCGGTACAAGGTCGCGCCGGTGAGCGCGCCCGCGGTGCGCGCGCCGATGACGGGGGCGCGCCCGCTCTCCTCGATCAGCGCGGCGAGCGCCTCCGCGCCGCTCGCGCTGTCCGGACCGACCAGCACCGCCAGCGGGCCGAGCCACGATCGCGGGCCGGCTCCGCGCGTGCGCTGCACGGTCTCGCGCGCGGCGATGCGGCGCACCAGCGGGCGGTCCGCGGCATAGAACAGCCCGGCGACGCGCGCGATCACCTCGGCGTCGCCGCCGTCATTGCCGCGCAGGTCGAGGATGATCGCGCGCGGCGCCGGATCGGCCGCGATCTGGCGCGCGAGCCACCGGTCGGCGCCGGGATCGAAGCCGTCGAGCCCCATCAGCAGCACCCCGCCGGGCAGCCGCGTCGCGCGGCGCACCGGCGGCGCCTGCTCCAGCTCGGCGGTCAGCGGCAACGAGCGGAGCGTGCCCTGCTCGTCGGCGAAGGCGAACACCGCCTGCTCGCCCGCGCCCGGCTGGTAATCGATGTCGAACGGGCGGCCGTCGACCGCGCGCACCTCCCAGCCGATCGCCACGCCCGCGCGCGCGGCGGGCGAGCCCGGCCGCACCGCGCGCACCATCCAGCGGCCGTCGTCGTCGGGCACGATGCCGAGCCCGAAACCCTGCTCGGCATGGCCCGCGTCGCGCGCCTTGCCGATCGCCACCTGCACCGGATCGATCGCGAAGACGTGGCTGTCGCCGAGCGCCGCCAGCATCTCGCCGAGGATGGTGTAGAAGGCGCGCCGGTCGGGCGCGGCGAGCGCGCGGTCGCGGAAGCGGTCGCGCGCCTCTTCCCACGCCGAGCCGGTATGCGCCCGGTCCCAATAATGCCGGTCGACCAGGCTCCACGCGCGATCGAACACGCGCGCCTCCAGCGCGCGGTCGTAGACCGGCCCCGCCGCCCGCGCGCCGCCGACCAGCAGCAGGGCGAGGATCAGCGGCGCGCGCATCATCGCCGGTCGAACGCGCAGCGCAGCGCCAGCGTGCGCGGGTTGGCGGCGTAGACGAGCTCGGCGCAGCGCGCGAGCCGGTCGGCCCCCAGCGTCACCGCCGGCCACGCCTCCTGACGCGGCAGCCGGTGCGCGACGACGATGTCGCCGGGCTCGACCGGATCGCCCGGCAGCGCCTCGCTTCCGCCGAAATCGGCGGTACGCACCATCAGCGAGGCGAACGCGAAGCCGCCGAGCGTTCCCGGCCGCGCGAAGGCGATCGGCCGCGCCGGGCGCTCGACCCCGAACGCGGCGACGATGCGCGTCTGCGCCCCGTCCCACCGCCCGCCCCAGCGGCGCGCGAGGATCGCGCCGGCGGCGGCGGTGGCGCCCGAGCCCGGCTGATCGAGCGCGAAGCGCAGCCGCACGCCGCGCTCCTCGGGCACCGCCGCCGACAGGCCGAACTCGCTCTGCGCGTCGAGCGGCAGCACGAGCGTGTCGTTCGGCGCCGGCGCGTCGCTCCGCCGCCACCGCACGATCGCATAGGGCAGCAGGTCGGGTCCGATCGCGCCGTCCGCGCCCGCGCAGCAGTCGCGGCCATGCTCGGCGACCTGTACCGGGGTCGCGGCGCCGCCGCCGACGCGCAGCATGGCGATCGCGGCATGTCCCTCCAGCCGCGTGCGCCCAACCTCGACCGGCGTGTCGAGCGCCCAGGCGAGCGGCAGGCGCGCCGCGGCGGCGGGGTTGAGCTCGATCACGTCCTGGCGCGCGAGATCGACGCGCAGGCGCAGCGGCACGCCCGCGAGCGTGACCGCGATCACCGGATCGGCCGCGTCGAGCACCAGCTCGCCCGCGGGCTTCGGCGCGCGGCGGGCGGCGGCGGGGAAGATCGCAGCGGCGGCGCATGCGAGCACAAGGCTGTACCGCGCGCCCGCTCCTTTGCTATCCGTGTGCGCGCCCCGCCGTGCGAGTTCCGCCCTTATGCCCGATGCCAGCGATCTCGACGCCTTCATCACCGGCCTGCCCAAGGCCGAGCTGCACCTCCATATCGAGGGTAGCCTCGAGCCCGAGCAGATGTTCGCGTTCGCGCGGCGCAACCGCATCTCGATACCCTTCGCCTCGGTCGAGGAGGTGCGCGCCGCCTACAGCTTCTCGCGCCTCCAGGATTTCCTCGACATCTACTATCGGGGCGCCGACGTGCTCCGCACCGAGGAGGATTTTCACGATCTCGCGCTCGCCTATTTCGCGCGCGCGCATGCCGACGGCGTGGTCCACGCCGAGATCTTCTTCGATCCGCAGACGCATACCGCGCGCGGCATCCCCTTCCAGGTGGCCGCCGACGGGCTGCTCGCGGGGATGCGCGCGGCGCAGGACCGATACGGGATCAGCGCCGCGCTGATCCTGTGCTTCCTGCGCCACCTCGACGAGGCGGACGCGTTCGCGACCTTGGCCGAGGCCGAGCCGTGGCTCGACCGAATCGCGGCGGTGGGGCTCGATTCGTCCGAGATCGGACACCCGCCCGAGAAGTTCGCGCGCGTGTTCGCCGCCGCCGCCGCGCACGGGCTGAAGCGCGTCGCGCATGCCGGCGAGGAGGGGCCGCCCGATTATGTCGTCCAGGCGCTCGACCTGCTCGGCATCGACCGGCTGGATCACGGCAACCGCGCGCTGGAGGATCCGCTGCTGGTGACGCGGCTGGCGCGGCAGGGGATGACGCTTACCGTCTGTCCGCTGTCCAACCTCAAGCTGTGCGTGGTCGACGATATCGCACGCCATCCGATCCCGGCGATGCTCGGCGCGGGGCTGCGCGCGACGATCAACTCGGACGATCCGGCCTATTTCGGCGGCTATGTCGCGGACAATTTCCGCGCGGTCGCGCCCTATGTCGCGCGCGGCGACCTCGTCACGCTGGCGCGAAACTCGTTCCTCGGCTCGTTCCTTCCCGACGAGGACGTGACGCGCCATCTGGCGGCGGTCGACGCCTTCGCCTCCAGCCGCTGAAGGACGCCATCATGGCAGAGCCCGCGCTGTCGCCGATCACCCATGAGGCGTTCGTCGCCGACGTGAAGGCGCTCGCCGCCGCGCTCGCGGCGGACGCGTGGCAGCCCGACCACATCGTCGGCATCGGCCGCGGCGGGCTCGTGCCCGGCGCGTACCTGTCGCACCGCACGGGCATCTCGCTGCTGTCGGTCGATCACAGCTCGGGCGTGCCGGGGTTCGCCGAAGAGCTGCTCGGCAAGCTCGCCGCGGCGACCCGCGACGGGCGGCGCATCCTGCTGGTCGACGACATCAACGACAGCGGGCGCACGATCGAGCGCCTGCGCAGCTCGCTGATCGCCGAGGGGGGCGCGATCGATCACGTCCGCGTCGCGGTGCTGATCGACAATGTGCGCTCGGTCGCGCGCGTGGACTATCGCTCGCGCACGATCGACCGCGCCGCGGACAAACGCTGGTTCGTCTTCCCGTGGGAAGCGATGGCGCCGCGCGAGACGCTGATCGGGGAGGCGCAGGAGGTTCCCGACCGGCTCGCCTGAGCGACGGACCGAACCCCGCTCCCGCGCGTTAACCACTCCGATCAATAGGATAGGAGAGCTTCATGCGCACGATCGCACTCATCACCATGGCGGCGCTGGCGCTGCCCGCCGCCGCCCAGACCGCGAGCGCCGGAGCCGGCGCCCCGGGTTCGGCCGCCGGTGCGTCCAGCCCGGGCGCGGCCACGGGCGGCGTCACGACCGGCACGACCGGGACAGGGCAGACCGCCCGATCCGCCCCGGGCGGGACCGCATCGAGAACCGGCACGGGCACGGGGAGCACGGCGACGACCGGCACAGGCACGTCGGGCACGGGCACGTCGGGCACGGGCATGCCGGGCATGAGCATGCCCGGCACCGCCGGCGCGGCTGGAACCGGCCTCGCCGGCTCGACCACCGGCCCGGGCGCGGCATCGTCGGGCCTGGGCGCCGCCTCGACCGGCACGGTGGGAACCCCCGGCACCACCCCGACCACCAGCGGCAGCCGCCCACGCGCGGGCACCAACATGGGCACCGGCGTGACCGGCACCACTGACACCCCCACCAGCGCGCTCACCACCACCACCCCGCGCTGACCTCACTCCCTCTCCCCTGAAGGGGAGAGGGCTTACCGTTTACGAAACGGCCAGCTCACGACGCCGCCGGCGAACAGCGCCCACCAGCCGATCACCGGCTGCAGCAGCAGGCGTGGCCCGTGATACCACCATCCGAGCGTGCCGTTGCCGACATGCACGTTGTACAGCGCGTGCTTGATGTTCGCGGGGAACACGCACGCGGCGTAGATCGCCAGCATCAGCCCCGCGAGCCAGCGCAGGCGCGGGATCATCAGCCCGATCGCGCCCGCCAGCTCGCACAATCCGGTGAAGATGACGATCTCGCGCGGATACGGGATCATGTCGGGCATGATCGGCATGAAGATCTGGGGGCGGGTGACGTGGAGCCAGCCCGCGTAGAGATACGCCGCGATCAGCAGCCAGCGCAGCACCAGCCGCCAGGTCTCACGGCGCGTGGCGAGGCTCATGCGTGCGGCTCCGTATAAGCGGGTGCGGTGCTCGTCGGCGCGACTGGCGGCACGCCCTCCCAGCCGCCGCCGAGCGCCTTGTACAGCGAGATGAGGTCGCGCCGCAGCTGCGCGTCCGACTGGGCGAGCTGGTCGCGGTCGGTGAGCACCGATTGCTGCGCGTCGAGCACCGTGGTCAGATCAACCAGCCCGGTGCGGTAGCGCGCGTCGACCGCCCGCACCCCGCGCTCCGCGTCCGCCACGCCCGCGCGCAGCACGCCATTGCGCCGCTGCTCGGTGCGGATGCGGATCAGCGCATCCTCCACGTCGCGCAGCGCGCCCAATACGGTCTGCCGGTAGCGGTAATAGGCCTCGTCCGCCTGCGCCTTGCGGATCGTCACCGTCCCCTTGCGACGCCCGAAATCGAGCAATGGGAAGGTCGCGCTGGCGCTTCCCATCACCTGAACAAATTGCCGAGCGCGGTCGAGAGGAGCTGCGCCATGCCCGTCAGGCTGAAGCGCGGATAGAGATCGGCCACCGCCACGCCCACGTCGGCGGTGGCGGCGGCGAGGTCGCGCTCGGCGGCGCGGACGTCGGGGCGGCGGCGCAGCAGATCGGAGGGCAGGCCCGGCGGCACCGGCGGCGGCGCGGGGAGCTGGGCGCGCGCCGCCGACAGTTCGAGGATCAGCGCATCGGGGGTCCTGCCGAGCAGGATCGCGATCGAATGCATCTGCGCCTTGCCGTCGGCGACGATCGGCCCAACCTGCGCCTGCGCGGTGGCGAGCTGCGCGCGCTGGCGGATCGTGTCGCCCTCGGGCACCAGCCCGACCTGCGCGCGCTCGCCCATGATCTGGAGCGAGCGCGACTGGCGGTCGACCTCCTGGCGCGCGATCGCCTCGCGCTCCTGATCGAGGCGCATCCGCAGATAGGCGTCGACGACCTCGGCGACGAGCGTGACCTGCGCGTCGCGCGCGTTCCATTCGGCCGCCTGGGTGCGCGCGCGCGCACCTTCGAGCTCGCGGCGCGCGCCGCCGAACAGGTCGATCTCCCAGCTCGCGTCGAAGCCGAGCGAATAGGTGGTGATGAAGCCGCCCGGCAGCGCGATGCCGCCGCTGCTCCCGCCGCCGGACCCGCCGCCCGCCGCCCCGCCCCCGCCGAACGCGCTCGCCAGCGAGGAGATGCCCGCATTCTTGCTGATGCGCTCGCTGTTGACCCCCGCGTTCGCGTCCACCTGGGGAAAGAGCTGCGCGCGCGCGACGCGCTCCTGCGCGCGCGCCTCGGCGATGCGCGCGGCCGCGGTCTTGATGTCCAGCCCGTCGGCGAGCGCGATCGCCACCAGCCGGTCGAGCTCGGCATCGCGATAGACGTGCCACCAGCCGGTCAGATCGGGCGAAGGCGCGCTCGCCTGCGCCGGATCCTGCTCGCCATAAGCGGGAGGGGCCGCGTCCTGGGGCGCGTGGTAGCGCGGACCGACCGTGCAGCCCCCGAGCAAAACCGCCACCGCCGGAGCGAGCCATCCCCTCATCCGTGCGCCCCGCGGCCCGCGCCCTGCCGCAGGAAGACGGTCAGCGGCGTGACGATCAGCACGAAGATCATCAGCACGCGGAACACCTCGATATAAGCGAGCGTATTCGCCTGCGCCTGGACCTGCTGGAGCAGCACGCCCAGCGCCTCGCCCCCGCCCGACGAGGCCGATCCGATCGCGCTCGTAATGTCCGCCAGCCCCTGCGTGTAGGCGGGGTTGAGCGGATTCAGCCCCTCGACGATGCGGCTCTGGTTGACCTGCCCGCGCTCGATCAGCAGCGCCTGCGCGACCGATATGCCGATCGAGCCGCCAAGATTGCGCGACACGTTGAGCAGCGCCGACGCCTGGTTGGTCTGATCGGGCGGCAGCCCGACATAAGCGGCGGTGTTGATCGGGATGAACAGGAACGGCAGCCCGAGCGCGGAGATCAGCCGCCCGGCCGCGAGGCTCTGATAGCCTATCGCGCCGTTCCAGTGCGACATCACGAACAACGCCGCCACCTGCAGCAGCAAGGCGGGCGCGAGCAGCAGCCGGGTATCGACCTTCCCCACCACCATTCCGGTGATCGGCATCATGCACAAGGTGGCGATGCCGCCGGTGGTGAGCGCGAGCCCGGCGCTGGTCGCGGTATAGCCCAGCACATCCTGCGCGAATTGCGGGATGAGCTGGGTGGTGCCGAACAGCACCACCCCCGTGGTCATCATGAACAGGATCGTGATCGCGAAATTGCGGTTGGCGAGCAGGCGCAGGTTGACGATCGGGTCCTTGCGCGAAAGCTCCCACACCACCAGAGCCACGATCGACACCGCCGAGATGAGCGCGGTCGCGACGATGAAGCCGCTGCCGAACCAGTCGTCGCGCTCGCCGCGATCGAGCGTGATCTCGAGGCAGCCGAGCCCGAGCGCGACCAGCGCGAACCCCACATAATCAACGCTGAGCCCACCTTTCAGCTTCTTCCGGCGGTCCTCCTTGAGCGCCTTGGGCTCGCACAGGAAGATGTGCACCAGCACGAGGCTGAGGATGCCGACGGGCACGTTGATCAGGAAGATCCAATGCCACGAGATGTTGTCGGTGATCCACCCGCCGAGCGTCGGGCCGAGCACGGGCCCGCACACCACCACCACGCCATAGGCGGCGAACGCCTGGCCACGCTTCTCGGGCGGGAACGAATCGGCGAGGATCGACTGCTCCGACGGCGCGAGCCCGCCCCCGCCGATCCCCTGCAGGATGCGCGCGGCGATCAGCATCGGCAAGGTCGGCGCGAGCCCGCACAGCAGCGACGAGACGGTGAACAGCGCCACCGAGATCATGTAATAGCGCTTGCGCCCGATCACGTCGGACAGCCAGCCCGAGATCGGGATGATGATCGCGTTCGAGACGAGGTACGACGTGATCACCCACGCCGCCTCGTCCTGGCTCGCCGAGAGCGCGCCCGCGATATGCCGCAGCGAGACGTTGGCGATCGAGGTGTCGAGCACCTCCATGAACGTCGCCATGCTGATGATCGCGACGATCAGCCACGGATTGTGGTTGCCCGCCGCCGACCGATCCTTGTTCCAGCCCTTGTCCGCCATCAGCGCGTCACCGGATCGTGACGCGCGGCACCACCGACATGCCGGGGCCGATCGCGTAGTGCCGCCATTCCGAACCGTCGAACACGATCCGCACGGGCACGCGCTGCACCACCTTGACGTAATTGCCGGTCGCGTTCTGCGCGGGCAGCAGCGCGAACGCCTGGCCCGAGCCACGCTGGAACGAATCGACATGGCCCGGGAAAACCACCCCCGGATAGGCGTCGACGCGGATATCGACGTGCTGGCCGACGCGCATGTGCTGGAGCTGGGTCTCCTTGAAATTGGCGGTGACCCACATCTGATCGGGCACCACCGCCATCAGCTGCTGGCCGGGCGCCACGTAGGAGCCGACATCCACCTGGCGATTGACCACCTGCCCGTTAACCGGCGCGACGATGCGCAGATAGGATTGCGCCACCTTCGCCTGGCGCACGCGCGCCGAAGCGGCGTCGCGCTGTGCGTAGGCGGATTTCACCCCCTTGCGCGCGGCGACCATTTCGGCGCCCGCGGTATCGATCTGGCGCCGCGCGGCGGCGGCCTGCGCCGCGGCGCTCTCGGCCTGGGTGCGTGCCTGCTCGACCTGCGTCGCGGCGGCGGCGGCGGAGTCGATCCGCCGCAGCGCGACGTAGCGCCGGTAATCGTCCGCCGCCTGCACCGCCTGTCGCGCGGGCGCGACCGCGTTCGCCGCCTGCTGCCGCTGGGTCGCGCGCGCGGACACGACCTTCGCCCGCGCCTCCCCGATCGCGGCCTCGGCCTGATCGACCCCCGCCTGCGCCTCTTCGAGCTGCGCCTCGGGCGCGGCGGGCTCGATCACCGCCAGGAGCTGGCCCTGGCGGACGTGGCGGTTGTCGAGATCACTGACGCGGATCAGCTGGCCCGAGGTCTGCGCGGCGATGCGCACGATATGCGCATCGACGAAGGCGTCGTCGGTCGAGGTGTAGCGGCGCGCGTGCAGCCAATAGAGGATGCCCCCGACGATCAGGACGGCGGCGATGACCGCCGCGACGATCCAGAAGATCGGCTTCTTGTAGAGCGGCGGCCCCTCATCCTCCCGCTTATCTTCGTCGTCGTCCGACGCGCCGTGCTTGTCGTCCTCCTCAGCCACTCGCGATCAGGTCCGGGAATCGGCCGGCGCCGCGGCTGCGCGGGGTGGCGTAAGGCTGTTCTGCATCGCGGCGTGAAAGCACCTGCCGCCCGGCTAAGCAAGCCTCCCATCCAAACTTCGCCCGCCCGCCGCGGGTGGCGCTCGGACCGCGGGCGCGGCATACGACACGCATGCGCCAACCGAGGACATCATGACCGCAGAACCCCTGGACTTCGCGCTCGGCGAAATGGCCGACGCGATCCGCGACACCACGCGGCGCTTCTCCGCCGACCGCATCGCCCCGCTGGCGGCCGAGATCGACGCCACCAACACCTTCCCGCGCGATCTGTGGCCGCAGATGGGCGCGCTCGGCCTCCACGGCATCACCGTCGAGGAGGAATTTGGCGGCCTCGGCCTCGGCTATCTCGAGCATGTCGTGGCGATGGAGGAGGTCAGCCGCGCCTCGGCCTCGATCGGCCTGTCCTACGGCGCGCACTCCAATCTGTGCGTCAACCAGATCCGCCGCTGGGGCTCGGACGCGCAGAAGCGGCGATACCTGCCCAAGCTGATCTCGGGCGAGCATGTCGGCAGCCTCGCAATGTCCGAGGCGGGCGCGGGATCGGACGTGGTCGCGATGACGCTGCGCGCGGAGAAGCACGGCAACGACCGCTACCGGCTCACCGGCACCAAATTCTGGATCACCAACGCGCCGCATGCCGATACCCTGGTGGTCTATGCCAAGACCGATCCGGCGGCGGGCGCGAAGGGCATCAGCGCGTTCCTGGTCGAAAAGGGCATGGCCGGCTTCTCGGTGTCGAAGAAGCTCGACAAGATGGGGATGCGCGGTTCCGACACCGCCGAACTGGTGTTCGACGATTGCGAAGTGCCCGCCGAGAACCTGATGGGACGCGAAGGCGAGGGCGTGAAGATCCTGATGTCGGGCCTCGATTACGAGCGCGCGGTGCTCGCCGGCGGCCCGCTCGGGATCATGCAGGCGTGCCTCGACGCGGTGCTGCCCTATGCGCGCGAACGCAAGCAGTTCGGCCAGCCGATCGGCGCGTTCCAGCTCGTCCAGGCCAAGATCGCCGACATGTACGTCGCGCTCAACAGCGCGCGCGCCTATGTCTATGCGGTCGCGCGCGCGTGCGACGCGGGGCGGACGACGCGCTTCGACGCGGCGGGCGCGATCCTGCTGGCGAGCGAGAACGCGGTCAGGACCGCGCTCGAGGCGATCCAGGCGCTCGGTGGCGCCGGCTACACGAGGGAATGGCCGGTCGAGCGCTACCTGCGCGACGCCAAGCTCTACGACATCGGCGCGGGCACCAACGAGATCAGGCGCTTCCTGATCGGCCGCGAGCTGATCGGGCTGTAATACTCCCTCTCCCCTTTTTGGAACCGTTACCAAATATAGCCGTCACCCCGGCGAAGGCCGGGGTCCACCGTTCAGCAGACTCCCAAGCCGGTGATTTCGTTGAACCGTGAATGCCGGAACAAGTCCGGCATGACGAACAAAACAGATCTCTCCCAAGGGGAGATCTTTGCAAAAGCGTTTCGAGTGTGATTCTCTTCGGCATCGAGGAGGGACG
>CAXUGZ010000012.1:0-15218 GCA_964250685.1 uncultured Sphingomonadaceae bacterium | reverse complement strand
GGAGGCGGCGGCGGCGGCGGCGGCGGGGGAGGGGGCGGCGGAGGAGGGGGCGGCGGGGGCGGCGGCGGAGGCGTCGGCTCGCCGAAATTGTAGATCAGGCTCGCCAGCAGGCTGTTCGACCGATAGCGCGCAGTCGACGGACCCGCCGCGACGGGGTTACCCGTGCTGCTCTGCACGCGCACGCGATAGACGTTGAAGAAGCGGTACTTCGCGCCGATGTCGATCTTGTCGGTCACCGGGAACAGCACGCCCGCCAACGCCTGAAAGGCGAACCGGGTGTCGCTGCCGTCGAGGAAGGTGTTGCCGCCGTTGATGCGATAGATGCCGTAATGGACGCGCGCGACACCGCCGCCCACGCCGACGAAACCGTTGACGCCGGTATCGTCGCCGAAGTTGAGCAGCGCGTTGCCCATGAAGCTCAGCACCTGCGTGTTGCCGCTGAGGCTGCTCGTGTAATTGCCCGCGGGGACGCCGGTCAGCGTCGTCGTCGTGCTGTGGCTCTTCACCTCGGTGTGCTTGTAGCCGACCTCGCCTTCGAGCCGGACCATGCCGAGGTCGTAGCCGACGATGCCGTCGACGTCGTACAGGCCGTTCTTGTGCCGCGCGGTGTCGGCGTTGTCGACCGCACCGATGTTGATGTGAGTATTCTCGACGATGATGCCGCCGCCTTCGACGCCGACATACCAAGCCTTGTCCTTGGCCATCGCGGGCGAAGCCAGCGCCGTCGTGGCCAAAATGGCCATCATGGCGAATTTACGCATTGGAATCCCCTTTTTCTTCCTGGGTCCGTGCAAAGTGTCGCAACGTCCTAAACTCCGACTGAGTTCTGTGCAAGCGCGCAAAAGCCGGGAAGTGTTGCCGAAATGTCTCGGCGTCCGGCACTTCCGATCGAGCATGCAAGAACCCTATAGGCGCTCCGTAAACACAGCAGCGGCGATACGGTTGCGAGGCCCCAAAAAGAAATTCAGCCCGCGATCAGCCCGTGATTGCGCAGCGCAGCAAGAACCGCCCCGATCGCGGCGCGCGACTGGGTGTCGATGCTCGCTCCGCCCGAGGGATCGGCGATCGCTGGCTGGCGCCCGCCGACCACCTGGCTGCCCCCGATCAGCAGCGCGGCCGCGCGCTCCGCGCCCAGTTCCCACGCGCCCGCGGTCCAGCACGCGCCCAGCCCCGCATCCGCCACCCACAGCCGCATCCCCTCGACCGGCGCGACGAAGCGCCACCCGCCCTCGGTCCAGGTGGCGACCGCGTGCGCGTGCCCGGTCCAGTCGCCGCCGGGGGCCGCGCCGACGATCCAGCTCTGCCCGCCGACGGGTGCGGCGGGAGGTGCCGTGTCGCCCAGCGTCTCGGCCACGGGCTGGACCAGCGCCTCCAGCAGCGTCACCGCCTCGTTGTGGTCGATCTCCTTCTGCGCCTGCCCCGGCTGGAGCAGGGGCAGCGCGAAGCGCGGGGAAAGCTCGCTCATCGATCAGGCTCCTTCTAAAGCGTCCAGCGACCGCTCGCCGCGGGCAGCGAGGCGGCGCGCGTGCCGAGCTGCGCGACCGTCGCGCCGATCGCGCCCGCCCCGGCGACACCGTCCGCCGCCTGCGCCGCGGGATCGTAATCGAAGCCAGGCGTGGCCGTCTCGATCGTGCGTCCGCCGCCCGTCGACGACGCGATCGTCAGCCGGTAGCGCTCGGCATCCTCGCCGAGCGGCGCGTCGCCGCCGTCGAGCCAGGTCCAGCCCGCGCGGCTGCGGCGGATCCAGCTGAAGCGGATCGTGCCGTCGGCGAGCCTGGTGGCGGTGAGGCGCACCGGCGCGGGCGGGCGGAGCGCGCGCCCGATCACCTGCGTGGCCGCGCTCGCCGCCACCCCGCCGTCGCCCGGGCCGATCGCGCTCACCGACACGATCGTGCCCAGCGCCGACAGCGGCACCGCGAGCGCGAGCAGCCGCGCGGGATCGAGCAGCACGAAGCGCTCGCCCGCGGCGTGGCCGCCGATCGCCCATTCGGTCCCGCGCCGCCCGCGCAGCAGCCGCGCGAGGCGGTAGCGCGTGGGGGAAAGCTGCGTTGCGCCGCCGAACTGGACGATCTCGTCGCCAAGCAGAGCGAGGTTCGCGCCCGCGATCAGTGCGGCGTCGTCCGCGCCCTGCAGGCCCATGGCGTCGTTGAGCAGCTCGACCTCGACCATGCCGACGCGGTCGAACAATGTCGCGGGGCCGGGTGCGAGCACCCCCGCCGCGCTGCCCATCACCGCGGGCAAAGCGGTCTGCCCCGCCGCCTGCCAGCTCGCCCCGCCGTCGAGGCTGAGGCTCACGCCCGCGCGGCGCCAGCCCGCCCCCGTGCCAGCGGCGGCAAGCCAGAGCTGCGGCGCGGCCGCCATGTCGTCCGCTGCCGGCAGGTCGAGCAAAGCGAGCCGCGTCGCCCCCGCCGGGCTGTCGCTCCCGCCGATGGCGCGTCCCGCATCGGCGCCCGCGGCGATCGACGGCGCGGCGGCGGCGCGGACGAGCGTCAGCGCGAGCGCCATGCGCTCGAGCGTCCAGCCCGCGACGCGCCAGCTTCCGTCGCCCGGCAAGGCGGCGAGCGTGCCCGGGCGCGCGCCGAGCAGCCGCCACGGCACGCGCGCGGTCGCCTGCTCGCGCTCGCGCCACGCGCGCGCCAGCGCATCCTCCGCCAGCCCCTTGGCCGTGTCCGCCGGGATCGTGGCGGGCAGGTCGATGCGCTCGCCGGTGCGGCCGATGCCGTCGCGCCGCGCGCGCTGCAGCCCCGCCTGGTAATCGCGCGCGGGTTCGTAATAAGCGAGCGCGACCGCG
Source organism: uncultured Sphingomonadaceae bacterium (assembly GCA_964250685.1). Lineage (GTDB taxonomy): Bacteria > Pseudomonadota > Alphaproteobacteria > Sphingomonadales > Sphingomonadaceae > Sphingomonas_I. The sequence continues at coordinate 12,427 of CAXUGZ010000012.1, read as the reverse complement.
TCGGGCAGCGCCGCCGCGCTGGCGCGGTCGCGCACCCAGGCGGGCTGCCGCGTCGTATCGGGCGTGCCGCCCAGCGCGTCGCCGTCGATGATCGTCAGCGTGGGGTCCGCGATCCGCAGCACAATGCCGTCGTCGGCGAGTGGCATCGGGCACGCCTGCGCGAGCGTCTCCAGCGCGCCGCGCACGCTGTCCCCGCCCGCGGCATAGCCGCCCAGCGCCGGCCCGCCCGCGCCGACTATGGCGCCGTCGGACAGCTCGGCCGCGATCGCGCTCACCGCCACCTCGCCCGCGTCAGCGGTGACCTCGAAGCTGAGCGACGGGATGCGGTTGCCGTAGTCGGCGAGCTGCATCGTCTCGAACACCGCATAGGCGATGCCGCGATGCGCGGGCGTGGCGTCGATCCCCTCGGCGGCGGCGATCAGCGGATCGATCTCCTGGTCCTCGGTGCCGGGATGGAGGCGGAAGCCCGTCTCGCTCTTCCAGTCGCCCGCGGCACCGCGCAGCAGGGTGCCGTCCGCCCAGATGCGCCCGACCGACACGATCGGCCGCGCCGACAGCGCCACCGCGAACGATGCCGAATAGCTGTAGCTGGTGGTCTTGGGCCCCGCTTTGCCCCCGCCCGCGCTGTGCGTGTCCTCGCGCAGGTCGGTCGCCCAGATCACCGTGCCCGATACGCGCATCGTGCCGAACAGGCGCGGCAGCTGGCTGCCATAGCTCGACGTCTGGACCGAGAGGTCGCCCAGGCGCGGCCCCTGCCGCCCCTTGGGGGCGAGGATCGCGCGATCGAGCTGGTTGCCCAGCACCGCGCCGACCGCGCCGCCGATCGGGCCGCCGAGCAGCGTGCCCACCGTGGTCAGCACCAACGTCGCCATTACACCCCTCCCCGCCACGCGCGCAGCACCGCGCCCGCGGGCGGCCCCGGCATCTCGACCACGCGGCGCAGCCCCGCATCCGCATGGACGAAGCCCGCACGCGTCAGCACCACCAGATGCAGCTGCCCCACGCCGGCGTCGATCAGCACCAGATCGCCCTCGCCCGCCTGGTCGGGGTCGACCGGCGCGAGGCCGAACGCGTCGATCGCGCGCATCACCTCCGCCGGCCGGCCCCCGCGCAGCGCGTAATCCGCCGGCACCGCGCGCGCGAACGCCACGCCCGCGACGCCGACGCAGTCGAGCCCCAGCGCCGGATCGCGCCCGTGCGGCCTGAAGCGCGCGCCGACGCAGCCCCGCGCCGCGGCGGCGATCTCGCTCCGCGTCGGCATGTCAGGCGCCCGGGTAGCGCGTGAGCAGGTCGTTGCCCGGCAGATACGGCTCCCCGCGAAAGTTGACCGCGTTCGCGAAGCGGTCGCGGCAGGTGGCGAGCGTGCGGTCGCACCCCTCGGTCAGCCGCACCAAGGTGCCGGCGGCGACCGCGAACGGCGGCGGCTCGCGCAGCACCAGGGTCGCGCCCGCGGAGGAGGCGATCAGCGCGGCGAGCCCGCTGTTCGCGCCCTCGATCCACCACAGCCGCCCCTGGGCATAGGCGTTCGCGCTCGGCTCGGGCGCGTCGAGCGTCACCGTCGCCGCCGCCGCCGCCACGACGCGCGCGAAGCGCGTGCGCGGCGCCAGGTCGACCCGGCAGCGCGCGTCGCCCAGCTCGGCGCGGCAATCGGGCGAGGTCTCCTCCACCACCGGCCGCTCGAGCAGCGCGGTCGGGCCGGCGAGTTCGGCGGTGAAGGCGCCGTCCCTGATGCCGACCTGCCCCAGCGCGCCGCGCGCCAGCGGCACGGGCGTCACGCCGGGATCGCTCCAGTCGGTCGCGAACAGCCGCACCGCCGCGCCGTCCCAGCGCCCCGCCGCCATGTCGCGTGCGGTGATCGCGTCGCTGGTGAGCGCGCCGGCGACGTCGAGCGTGTCGACATCGAACCCGTCCGACAGGCTGATCGCCGAGGGCGTCATCCCCGGCGCGGCGCGATAGGCGAGGCCGTCGATCACGAGGTCGCGATCGTGCCCGGTGAAGCCGAGCGACACGCCGTCGCGCCGGTCGATCCGCCAGCACAGAGCGAGCGTGGTCAGGTCCTGCGCGTACCAGCTCATGCGAACGCCTCGCGCAACTCGATCAGCGGCACCGACGGCGCCTCGCCCGCGGTCACGGAGGCGAGCGAGACCTGGAGCTGGTCCTGCTCGAAGCGCACGGGCACGTCGAAGCGGAAGCCCGCGGTGATCGCGGCGCCCGCGCCGGGCGCGACGTCGAACGCGACGATCCCGCCCGGCTCCAGCGTCCAGCCGGTCAGCCGTTCGATCCCCGCGACGCCGACGCGCACGCTCCCCGCGACGGGGCGCGTGATGCGGCGCGCCTCCGCCTCGGCCCCGTCGCCATAAGGCTTGACCAGGGCGAAGCGCATGGCGGCGCCGTCGCCGCTGCCGAGCGCCACGTCGGCGAAGCCGGGCGCGCCCGTCATCGCGTTCGAGCTGTCGTCGAACGGATCGCGGAAGCGGAAGCCGCGCGCCGCGCCGCGGCGCGCGCGGAAGAAGGCGACCAAGGCCTGGATGTCCGCCTCCGATCGCACCCCCGGCCCCGCGTCGAACCTCATCCGCGCCTGCGCCCAATCGGCGTTGCGCTGTTCGGTGCCCGACGCGCTGGTGACGATCGCGGTGGAGAAGCCCGGCTCGACGCTGGCGGTGCGGCCGATCGCAATCGGGAAGTCGACCTCGTCGAACGCCTGCACATCATCCTCCCCATCGCCGTCGAAATGGACGAAGCCGTCGCGGATCACCTGCGGGATCGCCCAGACGAAGGTCTCCGCGGTCCCGCGCGCGCGCGCCGCGATCGCGGCGGCGTCGATCAGCGCCCAATGCGGCGCGTCCGTGTGATTCAGGACGAAGCCGCTGAAATAATGCGTCCGGCCGATCGGATAGCCGAGCCGCGCGACAGCGGCCGCGACCCCGCGCGCGCTCGCCCCGCTGTCGCCCGCGACCACCCAATCGTAATCCTCGAGCTGGAGGATGTCGAAGGCGGGGCTCGCCCAGCCCATCGGCAAATTGGCGCGCCGAATCTCGGGCGCGCGCGGATCGAGCAGGCTCGGCAGATAGGCGAGCAGCAGCAATTGCGCGTCCGCCGCCACCGCGTGCACCGCATCTGTTATCCCCGCCGTGGCGCTCGCGAGCAGCATCCCGGCCGCGTCGAGCAATGCGGTCTGCGCGGTGTCCAATGCGGCGAACACGCTCGGGATCGCCACCGGGGCGCCCCCGAACGCGGCGGTGGCGGCGTCGTCGTAGAGGCAGGGGCGCCCGTCCGCCATCACCCACCACCACGGCTCGCCGATCTGGAACCGCACCAATTGGCCTGCCGCCCGCGCCAGCCCCGCAAACGCCTGCGCCACCGCGCGCAGATAGCCCATCGCGCCGGCATGCGCGGGCGAGAGCAGGGTCGATGGCGGCACCCAGCCGGTCAGCGCGGGCGATCCGTCGGCGGCGCGCTGCTTCCACTCGTTCCAGCAATGCGCGTCGAGCAGCTCGAACGACAGCGACAGGATCAGGCCGTAGCCGAGCGCCTTCGCCCGCGCCGCGAAATCGGCGTGCCACGCCGCGCACGCGACGTTGAGCGTGCCCCCGGCGAGGCTCACATAGAAGCCGCCATCGTTCGCCTCGAGCCGGAAATAATGGCTCATGCCCACATAATGGTTGATCGGCCCGCGATAGCCGAGCTGGAGCATGTTGCGCAGCAGCCGCGCGGGCGTGAGATTGTAGCTGTCGTCATAGCCGCTCGCGATGCGCAGGCCATGCGCGGGCACGTGCGCGTCGCCGATCGCCAGCACCGATCGCGCGCCATCGCACCTGATGTCGCTCAGCGTGACGCGCGCCTCGGCGGGCGCGGCGAGCGGCGTCGCGGTATTGGTGAAGCCCGGCGCGACGAGCGAGACGAACATCCGGTCGATGTCCCCCGCCCACACCGGCACCGCCTCGCCCGGCAGCAGGAAGCCGCCCGCGAGCGCGTCGAACGCCAGCGTGATCCGCGCGTCCTCGGGATCGCCTTCGGCATAGTTCCACAGCCGCACGTACCAGGCGACGGGGGCGCCCCCGGAATCGCGCCCCTCGATCGTCAGCGTCGGCCCGTTGATCGCATCGAGCGGCAGCACCCCGCGCGAGCGCCAGCGGAACGAGAGCGTCAGCCCGCGAAAGTCGCGGTTGGTGGCATAGCCCAGCAAAGCATGATCGTAGCGGTCCTCGGCCTCCCAGATCAGCCCCGCGAGATCGTCCTGGCGGTAGAACACCGCATCGACCGCGAGCGCGTCGGGCGCGGTCGTCGTCACCGCCGCCATCATCGGGCGCGGGAAGTTGACCGTCCAGAAGCGCGGATCGAAGCGTTTGACGAAGCTCCGCACCGGCTGCTCGCCTGGCGCCGCCAGCCGCCACCCCATGGCTCAGCCCTCCGCCGCGTCGAGCGCGCGCGAGATCGCGCGCGCCACCTGGCGCGAGGAGCGCGCCAGCGCCTGCGGCTCGGTCCCCGCCGGTGCGTTGATCGCGATCGCGACGCGCACGTCGCGCCCGCCTGGCCCCGCCGCGATCGGCGCGACGCGGCCGCTCGCGGTCGGCACGAACAATTCGGGCCCGCGCTCGCCCACCAGATAGGCGGCGCCCGGCGCGACCGGGCCGCCGGTCGCGCGGCCGGGCAGCCCCAGCACGCCCGACAGCAGCGAGCCCGCCAGCCCGGCCAGCCCGCCGCCGCCCGCGGCCGCGCCGAGGCCGCTCTTGAGCGCCGCGCCCGCAATCTCGTCGAGCGCCTTCAACGCGACCGATTTCAGGTCGTCGAAGCCGAGCTTGCCCGTCCTGACCGCGCGGCCGAGCGCGCTCTCGATCGATCGGCCGGCCGCATCGGCGCCGCCGCCGAGCCCGTCGCCGAGCGATGCCTTCATCGCCGCCACGTCGCGATCGAAGCCGCCGGTATCGGCGCGCACCGCGATCAGCAGGCTGTCGATTTCCTCATCCATCGGGAACATCTCCTTCAGCCGCGTAAGATCGTCCGCGCCCGCCGCCGCCGGGCGTTCGCCGCCCAGCGCCTCGATCACCGCCGCCAGCTCGGCGGGCGTCGCCTCCCAGAACTCCGCCGGCTGCCAGCCGAGCAGCGCGCCGGCGAGCCCCGCCAGGCGGCCGGCGGCATCGCCGAAGCGCGTCATCGCCCCTTGAGGATCTGGCCGATCAGCACGCGCAGCGCGGGGGTCGCCGCCGCCAGCCCGCGCTCGACGATCGCCTCGCCCAGCCGCTCGCGCGTCAGCCCCGCGGGGCGCTCGTGCACGCAATGCCAGAACAGCCCCGCCAGCTCGGCGAGCGCGAGCCTGCCCGCCGCCGCGCGCTCGACCAGCGCGAACAGCGGCCCCAATTCTTCCTCGGCGGTTACCAGCGCGGCGAAGCTCGGCCGCAGCACCAGCCGCGTCCCCGCGACGGTGATCGCCGCTTCGCCGCGCGCGGAATTGGCGCCCGCGCTCACAGGCTGGTCACCGCGCCCGAGCTTTCGAGCGCGAGCGTGTAGCTGCGCTCGCCGTTGAAATCGCCCGAATAATCGAGCCGCGTGAGCAGGAACCTGCCCCGCATCCGATCGCCGCTCTCGAACGACAATTCGTAATCGTCGAGCACGCCCGCGAGCGCGCTGCCCTTCAGCCGCGCCTCCGCCGCCGATCCGGTGAACACGCCGCTGCCCGCCACCGAGACCGCGCGCGTGCCCGCGCCCGACAGCAGCTCGCGCCAGCCGCCCGAGCCCTTGTTGGTGATCACCACGCTCTCGCCGTTGATGGTGAGCTGCGTGGTCCTCAAGCCCGCCACCGTCGAATAGGTCGGCGTCGCCGCCCCGTCGCCCACCTTCAACAGGAACGCGCTTCCCTTCTCCGCCGCCATGTCCGTCTCCTTGCCAAGCCATCAATGTTCGAGCGTGCGCGCGCGGTATTCGACCAGCCCCGCCCACGGCCCGCCGGGCGCGCGCAGGATGCGGCTGCGCACCAGCACCAGGCTGACGATGCGGCTGCCGGGCAGTGCCGGCGGGAGCGCCTCGATCGCCGCCTCCGCCGCGGCGATCAGCGCGTGCAGCCGCGCCGCGCGACCGGCATCGTCCCAGATATTGATCGCCAGCCGGTGCTCGCGCCCGCGCCCGGACTTGTGGCTCCAGTCGAAGGCGAGGCCATCGCCGATCACCAGATAGGGGAAGGCGGCGCGCGGCGGCGGCCCGTCGAACACGCCCGTCGCCACCCCCGCGATCCCGTCGGCGGCGGACAGGGCCGCGACCAGCGCCGCCTGCAGCTCGCTCTCCGCGCTCATGCCCGCCGCCTCGCCGCCAGCAACGCCAGCCCGCGCAGCCGCGCGTCGGTCATCCGGCGCAGCGCGAGCCGCGGCCCGCTCAGCCGGATGCCGCCGTCGACGCGCTCGGCGGCGATGTCGGCGGGCAGCTCGTCCGCCGCCGCCTGCTCGATCGCGTCGAGCAGGCGCGCCACCGCGGCGTCAGCGATCCGGGTGATGCGCGCGATCACCACCGCCGCTCCTCGCCGATCGCCACCACCCGATCGGGCAGCGCCGGATCGCGCTCCACCGCGCGCACCTCGATGATGCCCGTCACGCGCTCGATGCGGTCGCCGACCGCGACCGGGCAGGGGCGCAGCGTCACGCGCCACAGCGGCAGCGCCGCGCGCGCGTCGCCCGCGATCGGCGCCCCCGTCCCGTGCGCCGCGACCGAGGCCCACACCATGTCCACCAGCGTCCAATCCTCCCCCCCGGCGCCGAGCGCATCGCGCGCCGCGGTGGGCGTGAGCAGCGCCACCCGCTCGCGCATGAATCCCGCGAGCGCGGTCATCGCAGCCGCATCCGGCGCCACGGGCGCCACAAAGCGGCCACCGCCGCGGGCGGCGCGCCCTCGTCGTCGGCATCGCGGTGCGCGAACAGATGGCTCGCCAGCCGGACGATGCCCTGGCGCAGCGGCTCGGGCAGCCCGCCCCACCCCGTCGCCAGCCCCGCCGAATAGGTCACCGCGATGCGGGCGGCGCCGCCCGGCGCCACGATCCGGACCCAGCCGTCGCCCGCCGCGTCGATGTCGACCGCATAGGCGCCGAGCGCGAGCACGACGCCGTCGCCCTCGGCGGGAAGCGCTTCCAGCGCGGTGATTGCCACCACCGGCGTGCGCGCGAGGCGCCGCCAGCCGGGCTGCGCGGGGACCGTCTCGCGCATCGCGCGCGCGATCAGCGCCTGGCCGGTGAACGCCTCGCAATGCCCGATCGCGGCGGCGATCAGCCGGCGATCGACGCATCCTCGATGGCGCCGTCGACGCGCAGATACGCCTTGGTCTCGTCGAGCGCGGCGGGCTCGACCGCGATCGGGTCCGCCACGGTCATCGCCGTCTCCGCGCGCACGCGGCGCGCCGTTCGTGATTGTGCATGATCGCTCCATTCGGGCGCCGCGCGGGCGCGAAAGGTTGCGGACGCGGGCGGGCCAGGGGGGATCGAGCCCGCCCGCGCCCCTTCTCGCGAGAAAGTCAGCTCGCCGAGAACTTCATCAGCTTGCCGCCGCCTCGTTTACGAGGCGGAGAACTTCATCAGCTTGATCGCCTCGGCGTTGGTCACTCCGCCGCCGACGCGCTTGACCGCGTAGAAGTGGACGAACGGCTTGTGGCTGAACGGATCGCGCAGGATCGCGGTCTCCGCGCGCTCGGCGATGAGGTAACCCGCCTTGAAGTTGCCGAACGCGATCGCGAGGCTGTTCGCCGCGATGTCAGGCATGTCCTCGCTCTCGATCACCGGATAGCCGAGCAGCCGGTCCGCCTGCCCCTCGACCAGCCCGGGCTGCCACAGGAACGCGCCGTCGGCGGTCTTGAACTTGCGGATCACCGCCAGCGTCGCGGCGTTCATCACGAACGCCGCCCCCTGGCGATACGGCGCGCGCAGCGACTGGACCAGATCGATCAGCCGGTCCTGCGGGTTGGTGGCGGGGAAGCCCCCCGCCGCGCCGGAGGCGGTATATTGCAGCGTGCCGAACGCGCGCACCGCGTCGCCGTCGCTCGTCGCGGCATAGGTGAGGAAGCCCCGCGGCTTGTTGGTGCCGTTGCCCGCGACGAACGCCTGCCCCTCGGCGCGCGCGAACTCGGTCGCGATCTCGCCCGCCAGCCACGTCTCGACATCGAACGCGGCATCGTCGAGCATCGCCTGGCTCGCCGCCGGATTGGCGTAGAGCTCGCCGAACGAGGGCACGATCTCGTGGAAGCTGGGCGTCGCGGTCTCGATCCGCGCGTCGGTCTCGGCGACCCAGCCCGAGGGTGCGCCGCCGGTGGTGACGAGCTTGCGATACCCCGCCGAGCCGACCTTGACCACGTTGGCCACCTGGCGGATCGGCGAGATCGCGGTGAGCGTGCGATCGATCTGCTCGTCGATCTCGCGCGGCACGGCATAGCCGCCCGCATCGGGGGTGGTGGCGTTGAAGCTCTTGAGCTCGATCCCGCCCTCCAGCCCCTTGCGGAGATACTGTTCGACGAACGCCTTGGCGCCCGTCTCGCCGCCCGCCTTGGCGCCCGCCAGCGCGGGCCGCGCGGCGTGCACCGCCGCCTGGTCGATCCGCTCCCTCAGCTGCGCCATCTCGGCGCGCAACTCGCCCACCGCCTCGTTCGCCGCGACCGCGTCGAACGACGCCTCCAGCGGATCCGCCGCGGGCATCGCTTTGGTCTCGTACATGCCGTTCTCCTCCAGGCAAAAAGAAAGGCGCCCCGCCGGTGTGCGGGACGCCTGATGGATGCTCGCCTCCTGATGGAGTTCGTTAATTCAGGGCCTTGGCTTCGAGCACTTGATCCACGATGATCTCGTGACCCGACATGCCGGCATGTCCATAGTGGCCCGCGTAGAGCGTTTCCCGGCCAATGAAGTCGATCCGCACCGCGCGACCGTTACGGCCGTGGTGCGACAGACTCACATGCTCGACATCCAGCCAAACGCGCGTCTGCCGCCATTGCTCGAACTTATGACGAGCATCAGGCATGCTCCAGTCGAACGGCTTCTCGTCGGGCGGCGTTTCCCGTCCGGGATAGAACTGCGAGCCTTCAAATTCGTCAACCCACACACCGTGAAAGCGCTGAGGTGAAGTCATCTTGTAGCATTGGTCCACCGCACGAAAAGTCATAACGCTGGGTTCGTTCGAGACGGGCAGTTCGCAAGGCGGATCGCGCTGCAATATGCTGTCAAGTTCCCGTACACCCGGTGCCAGTTGATGGCATCCATGGCCAAGGTCCGGAGGTCCACAGGGCGTGTCCAACAAGCGGGCGCGCTCTTGATCCTCCGATCGCAGGTAAGCCTCAGGAGGTGGGTCAGCCATCCGCCACTCGTGATAGGCTTGTTCCTGCGAAGAAAGTTGCCGAGTCATATCCGGCGACAGTTTAGGCGGTTCTGCGCGGCAAACGGCCGCAACCATCGCCGCAGCAAGAATGATCCGCCGCCGTGTCATCGCCCGTAGATTATGGTTCTGTGCCGGTCGTGTCCACCGCATGCACCCGCGCCGCCGGCTGCATCGGCATCGTCACCAGCGACACCTCCACCAGATCGAGATCGGTCAGTTCGCGGTGCGCGCCGTCGCGCTTCTGCTTGATGCGGTAGCCGAAGCTCAGTCCGCCCACCGCGCCGTCGCGCAGCAATGCCGCCGCCTCCCGCCCCGCCGCCGAGCGCGCGCTCAGGCGCCCGATCACGCGCAGCCCGCGCGCATCCTCGGCGATGCGCTCGATCCGGCCGATCGGCTGGCCCGGCAGGTGCTGCCACAGCAACGGCACGCGCGCCGGCCCCGCCGCCACCGCGCGCGCGAAGGCGCCCTTGCGCACCACGTCGCCGCCGCGATCGACCCGATCGAACAGCGCGGCATAGCCCGCGAACCTCATGCCGCCCCCCGCACCATCGCCACCAGCCCCAGCCGCACCGCCAGCCCCATCAGCAGCAGCGCCAGCGCGATCCGCACGATCCAGCCGACCAGCTCGTTGCGCGCCGATTTCTTGGCGTCGCGCCACGCGCCGAGGAGCTGGCGCAACTCGCCGAGATCGCCGCGCGCCGCCGGATCGGACAGGCCGAGCCGCTCGAGCGCGCGCTCGGCCCCCGCCTCGCTCGCCTCCTCGGCCAGCGCGCGCAAGGTGACGAGGCTCGCCCCCTCGCCCCCCGCCTGCGCCACCAGCCGCGCGAGCATGCCCTGCGTGTCCATCATGCCGCCTCCGCCGCCGCGCGCGGGCCGAAGCCCAGCATCGCGCGCTTCTCGTCGATCGTCAGGAAATCCGCCGCCGACACCTGCGTCCACAAGGCCTGGCGGTCGCTCGCCAAGGCGGGCACCGCGTCGAGGTCGAGCGCGAGCGACAGCCCCGGCCACCATGCGCGCAGCCCGTGCGCTACCCCGTCGGCGATCTTCCTGACGAGCGGCACGATCGTCAGCCGCCACAGCGCGCGGTTGGCCTCGGTATAATTGGCATAAGCGGCGTCGCCGGGAAGCCCGAGCAGCATCGGCGGCACGCCGAACGCCAGCGCGATCTCGCGCGCCGCGGCCGCCTTCAGCGCCACGAAATCCATGTCGGCGGGGGTCAGGCTCATCGCCTGCCACTTGAGCCCGCCCTCCAGCAGCATCGGCCGCCCGGCATTGACCGCGCCCGCGAACCCCGCCTCCATCTCGCGCTTCAGCCGGTCGAACTGCTCGGCCGAGAGCGTCGTCCCCGCCTCGCCCGGATCGTAGACCAACGCGCCCGAGGGTCGCGCGGCATTGTCGAGCAGCGCCTTGTTCCAGCGCGCGGCGGCATTGTGCACCGCGACCGCGCCCGATGCGGCGCCGAGCGAGCCGATGCCGTAATGATCGTCCACCGGATTGAGCGCGCGCAGGTGGACCAGCCCCGGCCGCCCCGCGCCGTCCGCCGCGGGCAGCCGCGTCGCCACCTCGCCCGCGCGGTAGAGATACGCCGCGGGCCAGCCGCGCGCGTCATAGTCGATCGTCACCCGATCGGGGCGGAGCGCGAACAATTCGGCGGGCATCGCGTCCGCGTCGCCCAGGATCTGCACGAAGGCGTTGCCGTGGAGCAGAAGCTGCGCCGCCACGGTCTCGACCAGTCCCGGCTGGCCGAGCAACGCCGCGGCACGCTGCTCCTCGCCCTCGGCATAGACCGGCACCCCCGCCGCGCCCTCGGCGACGATGCGCACCGCGCGCTGCGCCACCGGATTGCCGAAATACGCCTCGCGCACCTGGCCGTCATAGGATCGCGGCCACTCCCCGCCCGCGATCCCGCTGACCGAGCGCACCAAGGCCGGCCGCGCCGCCTCCGCCGCGCGCTTCCCGAACAATCGCATATGTGTCTCCCGTCAGATCGTGCCGGCTACAGCCCGCGCACCGCCGGCGCGCGCGCACGCGGCCCCAGCATCAGTTCGGTCATCGCCCACACCAGGGCGTCGGCGCGGTCGGGCGAGCGGCCCGGCCCCTCATAGCCGCCGCCGAGCATCAGCCCGGCCAGCTCGTCCTCCAGCGCGGGGAACGCGCCGACATGGAAGGCGCGCTCCGCCTCGTACAAAGCCGCCACCGGCTCGGCGCGCGCGACCTTGCCGTGCGCGGCGTGGACCAGGCTCAGCGGCAGGCTCGCGTCCGCCGCACGCAGCACGCTGCCCACCATCGCCCCGCCGTTGTTCGCCTCGGCGACGATGCGGTCCGCCGCCCAGCGCGCCGCCGCGCGCGCCACCGCGCGCGCCCATCCCTCGGGCGAGACCCCCTGCACGCTCGCATCCGCCAGCACGTAAGCGCGCCCGTCGTCCGCCAGCGACACCGCGACGATGCCGCACGCATCGCTCGCCGCGCCGCTGCCCGCGGGCGGATCGACCCCGATCACCACGCGCAGCGGCGCGGGCGCCGCGCTCACGCGGCAGCGCTCGATCAGCGCGCGGCTCCACAGCGCGCCCTCCAGCTCTTCGATCAGCTCGCCGTCGAGTTCCTGGCGCCCGACGACGGTGCCGCCATAGCTCTCCTCCATCGCGGCGACGAACGAGCGCGCGAGGTGCGCGCGATTGTCCGCGGTGCGCCCGCGCGTGATCGCGACGTCGCCCGCGTCGATCAGCCGCCGCACCAGCGGCACGGGGCGCGGCGTGGTCGTCACCACCGCGCGCGGATCGCGCCCGAGCCTGAGGCCCATCGTCAGATTGTCCCACGCCTCGATCCCCTTGGGCCATTTGCCCGCCTCGTCCGCCCAGGCGAGGTGGTGCTGCGCGCCGCGCAGCGATTCGGGCTCGGCCGCCGAATAGAGGAACGCCTGCGCACCGCTCTTCCACTTGAGCCGCCTGAGCGACGGCTCGTAATCCGGGCGCAGGCCGGGCGGCGCGATCGCGACCAGCCCGCTCGCGCCCTCGACCATCACCGCGCGCGCCTCCGCCATCGTCGCGGCGACCAGCGCGATGCGCATCCGCCCGTCGATCTCGGCGTGCGCG
>CAXUGZ010000011.1:0-15495 GCA_964250685.1 uncultured Sphingomonadaceae bacterium | reverse complement strand
GGCAAGGCGCCGCACGATTGCGTCGCGCTCGAATATGCCGGCGGCGACAGGCTCTACGTGCCGGTCGAGAATATCGACATCCTCTCGCGCTACGGCGCCGAGAACGAGGGCGTGACGCTCGACCGGCTCGGCGGCGTGGCCTGGCAGCAGCGCAAGGCGCGGATGAAGGAGCGGATCCGCGAGATCGCGGGCGAGCTCATGGCGACCGCCGCCCAGCGCGCGCTGCGCTCCGCCGACATCGCCACCACCGATGCCGCGTACAACGCCTTCGTCGATCGCTTCCCCTATGAGGAGACCGACGATCAGGATCGCGCGATCGGCGAGGTGCTCGACGATCTGGCGGCGGGCAAGCCGATGGACCGGCTGGTGTGCGGCGATGTCGGCTTCGGCAAGACCGAGATCGCGCTGCGCGCCGCGTTCGTCGCGGCGATGGCGGGGATGCAGGTGGCGATGGTGTGCCCGACGACGTTGCTCGCGCGCCAGCATTACACCAATTTCGTCGAGCGGATGCGCGGCTTCCCGCTCCGCGTCGGGCGCCTGTCGCGTCTGGTCCCCGCCGCCGAGGCGAAGAAGACGCGCGAGGGGATCGTCGACGGCACGATCGACATCGTCATCGGCACGCACGCGATCCTCGCCAAGGGGGTCGAGTTCAAGAATGTCGGGCTGGTGATCGTCGACGAGGAGCAGCGCTTCGGCGTCACGCACAAGGAACGCCTCAAGAGCATGAAGGCGGACGTGCACGTGCTGACGCTCACCGCCACCCCGATCCCGCGCACGCTGCAGATGGCGATGTCGGGCCTGCGCGAACTGTCCGTCCTCCAGACCCCGCCGGTCGATCGGCTCGCGGTGCGCACCTATATCGCGCCATGGGACCCGGTGGTGCTGCGCGAGGCGCTGCTGCGCGAGCATTATCGCGGCGGGCAGAGCTTCTTCGTGGCGCCGCGCATCAAGGACCTGCCCGATATCGAGGAGTTCCTGACGCGCGAGGTGCCCGAGATCCGCTACGTCGTCGCGCACGGCCAGCAATCCGCGACCCAGGTCGAGGAGCGGATGAGCGCCTTCTACGATCGCCAGTTCGACGTGCTGGTCTCGACCACGATCATCGAGAGCGGGCTCGACATCCCATCGGCCAACACCTTGATCGTCCACCGCGCCGACCGCTTCGGGCTCGCCCAGCTCTATCAGTTGCGCGGGCGGGTGGGGCGCGCCAAGACGCGCGCCTACGCCTATCTCACCACCCCGCCCAACCGCCGGATCACCGAGACCGCGGAGAAGCGCCTCCACATCCTGTCCAACCTCGATACCCTGGGCGCGGGCTTCCAGCTCGCGAGCCACGATCTCGACATACGCGGCGCGGGCAATCTGCTCGGCGACGAGCAGTCGGGCCACATCAAGGAGGTGGGGTTCGAACTCTACCAGTCGATGCTCGAGGACGCGATCCTCGAGGCCAAGGCGGGCGGCATGACCGAGGCGACGCGCGCGAAGGACTTCTCGCCGCAGATCACGATCGATGCGCCGATCCTCATCCCCGAGGAGTATGTCCCCGATCTCGATCTGCGCATGGGGCTCTACCGCCGCATGAACGAGCTCGAGGACCAGCGCGGGATCGAATCGTTCGCCGCCGAGATGATCGACCGCTTCGGCCCGCTGCCGACGCCGACGCAGAACCTGCTGAGCGTGATCGAGACCAAGCTCAACTGCCGCAAGGCGTGCGTCGCCAGGCTCGACGTCGGCGCCAGGGGCGCGCTGGTGAGCTTCTTCGGCGATGCCTTCCCCGACCTCCCGGGGCTGCTCGGCTATGTCGAGCGGCTCAAGGGCACCGCCAAGCTGCGCCCCGACAGCAAGCTCGTCATCATGCGCGAATGGGGGTCGCCGGAGAAGCAGCTCAACGGCGCGCTGCAGCTGTCCAAGGGGCTGGCGAAGATCATCGCCTGACGCGGCACTTCGCCAAGCTCGGTGCGAACCGAAGTTTCGGGCAATTTCGACGGGATTGGATCGTCATCCGTTCGCCCTGAGCGAAGTCGAAGGGCGCTGCGCAGCGTGCTTCGACTTCGCTCAGCACGAACGGGATAGCGCAGACCGATCGGAAACCGGGCTAGGTGCGCCGTATCGGCCGCACCACCAGATACAACGCCGCGCTTCCGACCAGCACCGCCGCCAGCCCGGCGATCTCGTCCCAGCGTGCGAGCGCGACCAGCACGACCATGCTCGCCATCCCCAGCGCCGCCACCAGCGGCACCGCGGGCAGGCCGAGCGGGCGGCCGAGCGTCGCCACGCCGCGCCGGCGCAGCAGCACCGCCGATGCGCAGGCGGAGAAATAGAGCGGCGCGATCGCCAGCGTCGACAGGATCGCCAGCTTCTCGAACGTGCCCGTCAGCGCCAGCGCCGCGGCGAGCACGCCATGCACGATGATTCCGATGTCGGGGGTGTGGAAGCGCGGATGCAGCCGCGCGAGGCGCGCGGGCAGCAGCCCGTCGCGCGCGAACGCGAACAGGATGCGCGGCGCGCCCAGGAAATCGCTCCCCAGCCAGATCAGCATCGAGAAGAAGGCGCCCGCCAGCAGCGGCGCACGCCACCGCGGATCGATCACGCCGAGCGCGTCGGCCAGCGGCGCGTGCGATCCGGTCAGCCCCGCACCGAGCAGCGCATCGGCGACCAGCTGGATCGCGATATAGAGCAGCCCGATCGATCCCATCGCCAGCAGCAGCGCGCGCGGCACGTTACGCGCCGGATCGCGCACCTCGCCAGAGGCGGCGAGCGGCGTCTCCATCCCCGACAGCGCGAACATCGCCAGGATGGCGGCGCGCCCCAATCCCGCGGTCGGCGGATTGCCGACCGGCGCCGCCGCCCGGTGGCCGAGCCCGAGCCCGATCACCCCCACCACCAGGAACAGCGCGAGCGGCACCAGCTTCACCGCTGTCGCCCAGCCGAACACATGAGCCGCCACGTTGACGCCGCGCAGGTTGATCCACGCCATCGTCGCGAGCACGATGACGATGAACAGCCCGCGCACGACCGCGTCGTTGAGCCCCGGCAGCGCCGCCCCGGCGGTGTCCGCCAGCGCCGCCGCCACGCCGCCGCACGCGAGCACGCTCGACAGCCACAGCAACACCCCCGCGACGAACCCCGCGAGCGGCCCGAACGCCGCCTCGACATAGCCGTAAGGGCCGCCGCTGGTGGGCACGCGGCTGCCCGCCTCGGCGAAGCACAGCACCACCGCGCCCATCGCCACCAGGCAGGCGAGATACGCCCAGGGCGCCGCCGTCCCCGCCGCCAGCGCCATCGCGGCGGGCAGGCGGTACACACCCGATCCGACCACTTCGTTGGTGATCGCCATGGCGAAGCCGATCAGGCCGATGCCGCGCACCAGCCCGCGATCGCGCCCCAGCTCCTCGCCGGCGATCCGCGCGGTTGCCGTCATGCCCTATCCCCTTAGCGCGCAAGCTTGCCCCACCCCGCGCGAGGCTGCAACACGCGCGCCATGACCACGCTCGAGCAAGCCCGCGCGCGCGACGCCGCCGATCCGCTGCGCGGCCTGCGCGATCGCGTGAAGCTGCCCGCGGGCGTGATCTATCTCGACGGCAACTCGCTCGGCCCGCTGCCCCGCGCGGCGCCGCAGCGGATTGCGGAGGTGGTCGCGCGCGAATGGGGCGAGGGGCTGGTCCGAAGCTGGAACGATGCCGCGTGGACGCAGGCGCCGCGCCGGATCGGCGGCAAGATCGCGCGGCTGATCGGGGCGGGCGAGGACGAGGTGATCGTCGCGGATTCGACCTCGGTCAATCTGTTCAAGCTGGTGATCGCGGCGGCCGAGGGACGCGGCGGCGCGATCATCGCCGAGCGCGACGCCTTCCCGACCGACGCCTATGTCGCCGAGCGCGCCGCGGCGCTGCTCGGGCGGCCGTTCCGCGCGGTCGCGCGCACCGCGCTGGCGGCGGCGCTGGCGGACGACGTCGCGGTCGCGGTCGTCACGCACGTCGATTACCGCACCGCCGAGCGCCACGACCTGGCCGCGCTCACCGCCGCCGCGCGCGTGCACGGCGCGCGCATCGTGTGGGACCTGAGCCACAGCGTCGGCGCGGTGCCGCTCGACCTGGCGCGCGACGGGGTCGAGCTCGCGGTCGGCTGCGGCTACAAATATCTGAACGGCGGCCCCGGCGCGCCCGCGTTCCTGCACGTCGCGCGCGCGCTCCAGGGGCGGATCGCCTCGCCGATCGCGGGCTGGTGGGGCCATGCCGCCCCATTCGACTTCGGCGCCGATTATGCGCCGCATCCCGGCATCGAACGCTTCGCCGCCGGCACGCCCCCGATGCTCGCCCTGCTCGCGCTGGAGACGGGGGTGGACCTGATGCTGGCGGCGGATGCGCAGGCGTTATGGGCCAAGTCGATTGGGCTGTACGATCTGTTCGCCGCGCGCCTCGCCGCACGCTGTCCGGGCCTGGCGATCGTCTCGCCCGCCGATCCCGCGCGGCGCGGCAGCCACATCGCGCTGGCGCACCCGCACGCGCTCGGGCTGGTGCGCGCCTTGATCGCGCGCGGCGTGATCGGCGACTTCCGCACCCCCGATGTCGCGCGCTTTGGGCTGACCCCGCTCTACCTGCGCCACGAGGATGTCTGGCGCGCGGTCGAGGCGATCGCGGCGGTGGTGGACGGCCAGGAGTGGCGCGATCCCCGCTTCGCGCGCGGCGGGATGGTCACGTAACCGCTGTTGCGGCGCCGCCGCCGCCATGGCAGGAGCGGGCCTGAGGAGTGGCCGCATGGAAACAGTGTATGACTGGGTGACCGTGGCGCTCTTCGCCGGGCTGATCGTGCTGTTCCTCCAGCGCTCCTCGGCGCAGGGCGAGCCGAAGGACAGCATCTGGCAATATCTCGTCGCCTCGATCGGCTGCGCGGTCACCAACTACCTCGGGAACGAAGCGATCAAGAACGGCGTGGAGAGCGGAAAGATCGACTATCTCGATCACACGCTCGCGGTCGTCGTGCTGTTCGGCACGCTCGGCTACGTCTGGTTCGCGCTCAAGCCGTTCAAGCGCTTCGGCTGACCTCTCGTCTAGCTCACGGCATTCCCCGCCATCCAATCGGCGCCCTGGCGAAGTTGCGTGTCCAGCTGGCTTATCTGTGCCGCCACGGTCGCATCGTCCGGTTGGCGGCGCCAGGACTGTTCACCGAACTCGTTCAGCACCGCAAGCTTTACGACCGCGATCCTCGTTTTCCTCGGCTGGCCGACAAGGTGACGGCCAAGGAGGAGGTGGCGGCGATCCTGGGCCGCGAGTGGATAATCCCGACACTTTGGCATGGAACCGCGTTGCCCGAACGGCCCGACTGGCCGCTTCCGTTCGTTTTGAAAAGCCGGCACGGCTGCAATCAACGCGTCTTCGTCCGCTCGCCGCCCCAGGATTGGGAAAGGCTCCGCCGCCGCGCCAGCAGATGGGTTGCCCGTCGCTACGGCTATTGGCTGGACGAATGGCTTTATACCGGCATCGAGCCGGGGCTGCTGATCGAGCCGTTCGTGGGCGCCGACGGCGCGCTGCCGATCGATTATAAGCTCTTCGTCTTCGGCGGGCACGTCGCCTTCGTACAGGTTCATCTCGAGCGGGAAACCGCCCACCGCTGGATCATGCTGGATCGGGAATGGCGGCAGCTCACCGCGAGCGGCGACGCCCCGCCACGCCCGAACTCGATGTCCGCCATGATCCAGGCGGCCGAGGCTCTCGCCCGCGACTTCGACTTCGTGCGCGTGGATTTCTACGAGGTCGCCGGGCAGCCCAAATTCGGTGAGATGACCTTCTATCCTGGCTCAGGCCTGTACCGTCTGAACCCTCGGGAGTTGGACGCCGAGATGGGAGCGTTGTGGCGTTCGGCGATCGGCGGGCCCGGGCAGGTCCGGTAAAGCGTCGCTGCGGACCGCCGCCCCTCGCCCATCGACAATGCCTCCCTGTTCTCCCAGCCGAACAGTTCGCCGTGGAAAGCGAGCGCGCCCTTGTGGTCGCGTTCGAACGGCGTCGACCTCGGACGTCGAGCATGTCGATCGAGTATCTATGAAGCGATCTCGATCACCACGATCCATCCTTCATCTTGCGCTGCCGCTCCTGTTCACGCGCGCTGTCGATCTGCCCGAACGATGCTTGCTGCACGGGGCCAGCGGGTTCGTAGGTCGCGACCACCGCACCGCCGGGCGTCAGCATGTGATCGACCAGCTTCAGCGTGCCAGGCGGCGTGCCTTCGTCAAACAGGCGCTTGCCGCGACCGAGCACGAGCGGGAAGGTATAAAGCCGCAATTGGTCCAGCAGCCCGGCGCCGAGCAGCGCGGCATAGATGGTGCTCGAGCCCTGGATCAGCAGGTCGGGACCATCCCCCTGCCTGAGCGCCGCGACATCATCGATGTTACGCAAGCGATGGCTGTTCTCCCACGCAAGCGGCTGCTCGCCGCGCGTCAGGACATATTTGGCCGCCGCGGTGAACGCGGCACCCATCGCCTCCCCCTCGCCCCCGGCATACGGCCAATAGGCCGCGAAGATATCGTAGGTCCGTCGTCCAAGCAGCAGATCATAGGGGCGGGCAAAGAAGTCGCCGGCCGCCTGTCCGACCGCCTCGTCGCAAACGGGCGGCATCCACCCCCCATGGCTGAACCCGCCGGTCGGGTCCTCCGTGGGTCCCCCGGGGGCCTGGATGACGCCGTCGAGCGACTGGAAGACGCCTCCGACGATCCTACGCATCGGCTGCCTCTCCGCGATGCGCCGCCTCGTCCGAAGGGGAGGTTCGGGCCTTCTCGACATGGCTGTCGGGAAAGGTCGCGGCGTAGAACTTGGCGGCCTCGCGGGCCTTGCCGTGATCGAACCACAGGCACGCCGTCATCTTGCTCATCGACCCTCCCCCCCCCCCCACCCGACCTTGCCGCGAGTCGGATGCGCAAGTCCACCTGGATGCGACCAGGATGCGCTTCCCGAGGCGCGCGGCGCCCGGTACGAGCGAGGACCGAGCCGAAAGCAGCGAGGCGCACGGACCGCTATGCACGTCATCCATGATCCGGCGGCTCCCGCTGCGGAACCGATCGCTTTCTCCGACTTCCTCAAGGTCGACGTGCGCGCGGGTACGATCCGCGAAGCGTTGGCGTTCCCGGAAGCACGCCACCCGTCCTACATTCTCCTCATAGATTTCGGGCCGACGATCGGCGTGCGCAAAAGCACCGCGCAGATCACGGAACGATATACGCTGGACGATCTGCCGGGACGGCGCGTGATGGCGGTGGTCAACTTCCCACCCCGGCAGGTCGGCCCGGTTCGTTCGGAGGTTCTCGTCCTGGGTTTTCCCGATGCGGGGGATGCCGTCGTGCTGGCGCAGATCGGAAACGACGTGCCCGACGGGGCTCGGCTCGCCTGATCTTGGGCCGGCCGCCGGCGAGGGATGGTGAGTTGCTGATACGGTGACACTATAGCAGAGGGGACCCTTCGACATGGCCTATCCCCCCGCCCGCGACGACCCGAACGCGATGCTGCGCGCCGCCGAGCAGCATCTGGTGGCGGGTGCTCCGGGCGCGGCGCGGCCGCTGGTGGAGGCGGTGTTGCGGCTGGTGCCGGGGCATCCGCAGGTGCTCCAGTTCCACGCGATCGTGCTGCGCGCGCTCGGCGCGCTGGAGGAGGCCGCCGCCGCGATCCGCGCCGCGCACGCCGCGGCGCCCGCCGACGCGCGCATCGCCGATACGATGGGCAACGTGCTCGGCGATCTCGGCCGCCACGACGAGGCGCTCGCCGCCTATGATCGCGCGATCGCCGCCGCGCCCGATTTCACCGAGGCGCGGCTTCATCGCGCGGTGACGCTGCAGGAACTCGGCCGGGTCGACGACGCGCGCGCGGCGTATGCGCTGCTGGCCGAGCGGGGAGCGGTGCAGGCGCTGCTCGCGGGCGCCGGGCTCGAGCTCGACGAAGGCGAGGCGGATGCGGCGGCGGGGCTGCTCGATCGCGCGCTGCGCCTGTCGCCCGGCCTGCCGGCGGCCGAACGCGCGCGCACGCGCGTCGCGCTCGATCGCGGCGAGCCGGGTGCCGCCGGGCGGCTGCGCGCGCTGATCGACGCCGCGCCGGGCGATCGCGCATTGTTGATCGAGGGGCTCGAGGAGCTGGGCGAGCCGGCGATCGCGCGCGCGGCCGAGCAGCTGCTCGCCGCCGATCCCGACTGGCACGCCGGACGCCGCGCGCTCGCGCGCTTCCGCCGCGAGCGGCAGCGGCGCGACGATTGGCTCGCGCTGCACGAGGCCGCGCTCGCCGCGCGTCCGCGCGACGCGGCCGTGTGGCGCGAGCTGATCGACCTCCACGCCGCCGCCGACGCCTTCTCCGCCGCCGCCGCGACCGCGCGCCGCGCCGCCGCTGCAACGGGCGACGCGGGCTTCCTCGCCACCGCCTTCGCCTTCCACGGCGGCGCGGGCGAGGTGGCGGAGGCCGAGCGGCTGCTAGCCGATCGCGCGGTCGCGCGGCTGATCGCGCCGATCGCGCTCGCCAAGCACCGCCTGCGCGGGCGCGATCCGCACGCGGCCGAGGCGCTGCTCGCGCCGCTGTGCCGCGACGGCGCGGGCGATGCCGAGACGTGGGCGCTGCGCGGGATCGGCTGGCAATTGCTCGGCGATCCGCGGTGGCAATGGCTCAACGGTCAGGACGGCATGGTGGCGCCGCTCGACCTGGGGCTCGATGGCGGCGCGCGGGCGGCGGTGGTCGCGCTGCTGCGCGCGCTGCATGCCGACGCCGCGTTGCACATCGGCCAGTCGCTGCGCGGCGGCACGCAGACGCGCGGCAACCTGTTCGACCGGATCGAGCCCGAGTTGAGATCGCTCAAGGCGGCGATCCTCGACGCGGTCGCGCGCTACCGCGCCGCGCTGCCGCCCGCCGACCCCACGCACCCGCTGCTGCGCCACCGCGACGATCCGCTGCGCATGACCGCGAGCTGGTCGATCCGACTCGCGGGCGGCGGCTTCCACGTCAGCCACATCCACCCCAAGGGGATCGTCTCCTCCGCCTCCTATTGGGTGGTGCCGCCGCCGGCCGAGGCGGGGCCCGACCGCGCGGGCTGGCTCGAGCTCGGCCGCCCGCCCGCCTATCTCGGGCTCGACCTGCCGCCGATCGCGACGCTCGAGCCCGTTCCGGGGCGGCTGGTGCTGTTCCCCAGCACGCTCCACCACGGCACGCGCCCGATCGCGGGCGGCGAGCGCATCACCGCCGCGTTCGATCTCGCGCCGCGCACTGCGCGACGGTGACGCACCCTGGCGAAAATCCCCGCTATCCTCTTAATCCACAGGGCGGAGCGGCCGTTTTCCGCTCGCCCGAATCGGGCGCACGTGCGAGCTTCGGACCGTGCTCGGAACAACGGGCTCGGACGGAAACCGAAGAGCCTCTCGATCCGAACGCGAAGCCGGCGCAGCCGGCGACGGGAGCCCTCGCGGGAGCCTGGCGCCGATGCGAAGGCACAGGCGCCGGAAGCGGCGCCGTATCGGCACGCGGCCGCAAGGCTGGCGATCGATCGGCGCTCCACGAAGGGCCGCTGAACAATCCGGCTCCGGTCGGGTGAAGCAGCGACGCCTGAGCGGAAGGACCATCCTTTAGGGGATGCCCGAGGCTCGGCGCGAGTGGGGGCCGGCGGCGACGCCGGCCCCCATTTTCGTGGG
This sequence comes from uncultured Sphingomonadaceae bacterium, assembly GCA_964250685.1. GTDB lineage: Bacteria > Pseudomonadota > Alphaproteobacteria > Sphingomonadales > Sphingomonadaceae > Sphingomonas_I. The sequence continues at coordinate 5,849 of CAXUGZ010000011.1, read as the reverse complement.
GGGCGCCGCGCGCCGTCCGGCTCAGCCCTTGCGGCTCGCCTCGAACAGGAACCAGGCGCGCTCCTCGGCCTGGTCGGTCCATTCGTCGACGATGCCGCTGGTGGCGTTGTCCTTCGCCTCCTCGGCCAGTTCCTTCACGCGGCGGAAGCTCTCGACCAGCTTGAGGTTGTCGTCGCGCAGCTCGGCGAGCATGTCCCCCGCCCCGACGAATTCGGCGTCGTTATCCTTGATCGACTGGCGCCGCGCGATGTCGCCGATCGAACGCAGCGTGGTGTTGCCCGTCTTGCGCACGCGCTCGGCGATCGCGTCGGTCACGCCCAGGATCTGCGCCGCCTGATCGTCGAGCAGCAGATGATAGTCGCGGAAGTGCGGCCCCGAGACGTGCCAGTGGAAGTTCTTGGTCTTGAGATAGAGCGCGTAGCAATCGGCGAGCGACGCGTTGAGCGCGTCGGCGACGCTCGACACCTCGTTGGTGGCGAGGTCGGTGGGTGTGGCGAGCTTGGCGGGGGTGTCGGGCATGGGAGGGGGGCTCCGTGGAACAGGGAATTGGGAAAACGGCCCATCGCGCATCCGGTGGCGCGAGTCAGCGCAATTATCGCGATCAACGTGATCGGGAGCGGCGCTCATCGCGCGCGGCTTGACTTTCGGCGGCCGCGGCGGCAGTGCGGGAGCGAACGAGCGGCGGCGACGCCGCTTTATTTGTTTTGGGGCCGCGCCGCCGGCCGCAGCGATAGCATAAGGGATCGGGTCATGGCCAAGCCGACCACCGTCAAGATCAAGCTCGTCAGTTCGGCCGATACCGGCTTCTATTACGTGACGAAGAAGAACCCGCGCAACCAGACCGAGAAGCTGACCTTCCGCAAATACGATCCGGTCGTGCGCAAGCACGTCGATTTCAAGGAAGCGAAGATCAAGTAGGGATCGCGCGAGCTTCCTACCTGCGCTGAGCTTGGTCCTAACGGCTCGGACGGCGCGGCACGAACGGTCGAGCGTCCGGCCTGGATCATCGCGCTAGCCCGCCAGCCGGCCCAAACGGTGGTAGAGGTTGCTGTACTTGATCGAATCCGGGCTGTCCTGCACCTCGCGCAGATAGTGCAGCACGGCGGTGCGCAGCAGGTTGAAATCCTCGGTCGAGAATACCGCGCGTGCGCGGGCGGGCTGGGGGATGGTGTCGGCGTCGGTCATGGATGGTCTCCTGCTGGGGGCTGCAATGGTCTTGATCGGGGTTCAGGCGAACTGGTTCATGGTGTTGTGCGCGCCGCCCGCCTTGAGCGCTGACTCGCCCGCGAAATATTCCTTGTGGTCGTCGCCGATGTCGGATCCCGACATGTTCTGGTGGCGGACGCAAGCGATGCCCTGGCGGATCTCCTGGCGCTGGACGTTGAGCACGTAGCCGAGCATCCCCGCCTCGCCGAAATAGTCGCGCGCGAGATTGTCGGTCGAGAGTGCCGCGGTGTGGTAGGTCGGCAGCGTGATCAGATGGTGGAAGATGCCCGCGCGTCGCGATGCATCGCGCTGGAAGGTGCGGATGCGCTCGTCGGCCACCGCCGCCAGCTCGGTCGTGTCGTAGATCACGCTCATCAGCGCGTCGCGCTCGTAGGAAGAGATGTCGCGCCCCTCCCCCTTCCACGCGTCGAACACCTGCTGGCGGAAGTTGAGCGTCCAGTTGAACGACGGCGAGTTGTTGTACACCAGCTTGGCATCGGGCACGACCGCGCGGATGCGATCGACCATGCCGGCGATCTGCTCGATATGCGGCTTCTCGGTTTCGATCCACAGCAGGTCGGCGCCGTGCTGGAGCGAGGTGATGCAATCGAGCACGCAGCGGTCGGCGCCCGAGTCCGCGCGGAACTGGTAGAGGTTGGACGGAAGGCGCTTGGGGCGCATCAGCTTGCCGTCGCGCTCGATCACGACATCGCCGCGCAGGCTCGCGAGATCGGTCACCTCCTCGCAGTCGAGGAAGGCATTGTACTGGTCGCCGAGATCGCCCGCCGCGCGGCTGTACGCGATCTGCTTGGTCAGCCCCGCGCCCAGCGAATCGGTGCGCGCGACGATGATCCCGTCGGGCACGCCGAGCTCGAGGAAGGCGTAGCGGCAGGCGCGGATCTTGGCGAGGAAGTCCTCGTGCGGCACGGTCACCTTGCCGTCCTGGTGGCCGCATTGCTTCTCGTCGGAGACCTGGTTCTCGATCTGGAGCGCGCACGCGCCCGCCTCGATCATCTTCCTGGCGAGCAGATAGGTCGCCTCGGCATTGCCGAAGCCCGCGTCGATATCGGCGATGATCGGCACGATGTGCGTCTGGTAAGCGTCGACCGCGTCGAGCAATTCGCGCTCGCGCGTGTCGTCGCTGCGCTCGCGCGCCGCATCGATCTGGCGGAACATCATCCCCAATTCGCGCGCGTCGGCCTGGCGCAGGAAGGTGTAGATCTCCTCGATCAGAGCGGGCACGCTGGTCTTCTCGTGCATCGACTGATCGGGCAGCGGCCCGAATTCCGATCGCAGCGCCGCGATCATCCAGCCCGACAGATACAGGTAGCGCCCCTTGGTGGTGCCGAAATGCTTGCGGATCGAGATGATCTTCTGCTGCGCGATGAAGCCGTGCCAGCAGCCGAGCGACTGGGTGTAGGCGGCCGGATCGGCGTCATACGCCGCCATGTCGGCGCGCATGATCGCGGCGGTGTGGCGCGCGATGTCGAGCCCGGTCGGAAAGCGGTTCTGCTGGCGCATGCGCGCGACCGCCTCGCCGCTGATCCCGTCCCAGCGGCCGCCATGGCCGCGGATCAGGGCTGCCGTTTCGGCGAGGTCGGTCTGGTACGGCATGACGGTCCTTCGATCACTGGTCGCCAGCGCCGATGCCCGCTGCGTGCGCCGCGCGGAAGGACGATGAGTGACGCCCGGACACGATCCGACTTGTTCACGATGTCGTGATATGACAGACTTACAGCATGGGGCTGCCGGCGGATCGCAAGCTGTATCTCGGCCCGCGGCTGCGCGTGCTGCGGCGCGAGCTCGGGCTTAACCAGACGCGCATGGCGGAGGAGCTGGGCTGCTCGCCGAGCTACCTCAACCATCTCGAGCGCAACCAGCGGCCGCTCACCGCGCAGATGCTGCTGCGCCTCGCGCACACCTACGACATCGACATGCGCGATTTCGTGGCGGGCGCGAACGAGGCGGCGGCGAGCGACCTCCACGAGATCTTTTCCGATCCGTTGGTGCATGACATCGGCATCCCGCGCAACGAGGTGATGGAGGTCGCCGAGAACTATCCGAGCGTCGCCGAGGCGGTGACGCGGCTCTACCGCGCGCTCGACGATCTGCGGCGCATGCCCGACCGGATCGAGCGGCTCGGCGCGCGCGGCTCGACCATGGCCTCGCCGCTCGAATGGCTGCGCGAGCTGTTCGACCAGAAGCGCAACCATTTCGCCGAGCTGGACGAGCGCGCCGAGGCGCTGTCGGACGAGCTGGGCACGGGTGCCGCCGCGCTCCACGCGGGGATGACGCGGCGGCTGGCCGAGGCGCACGGCATAACGGTGTCGATCATGCCGCATGGCGTGCTGGCAGGCGTGCTGCGCCATTACGACTTCCACCGGCGCCGGCTGATGCTGTCCGAACGGCTGCCGCACGCGAGCCGGTCGTTCGCGCTCGCCTACCAGCTCGCGCTGCACGCGCTGGGCGACGATATCGCCGCGGCGGTCGCGCGTGCGGCTCCGCCCGACGCGGAGACCGGGCTGCTGGCGAAGATCGCGCTCGCCAATCATTGCGCCGCCGCGATCCTGATGCCGTATGCCGCCTTCCTGCGCGTCGCGCAGGCGGAACGCCACGATCTCGACGTCCTGTGCGCGCGCTTCGGCGTCTCCTACGAGCAGGCGGCGCTGCGGCTGACGACGCTCGGCCGCCCGAGCGCGCGCGGCATCCCCTTCTTCCTGCTCAAGATCGATGCCGCGGGGACGATCGCCAAACGCATCGCGGGCGACACGATGCCGATCGCGCGCTTCGGCGGCGGCTGCGCGCGCTGGCGCATCCACCGCGCCTTCCGCCTCCCTGGCGAGACGATCCGCGAGCTGATCGAGACGCCCGACGGCACGCGCCACATCACCTTCGCGCGCGCGATCCCGCGCACCGGCGGCGCGGGGCTCGTCGCGATCGTGCTCGGCTGCGAGGCGAAGCACGCGCCCCTGCTCGGCGTCGCCGACACGCTCGATGCCGATCGCGCGGCGGCGACGCCGATCGGCCCCGCGTGCCATCTGTGCGAGCGGCCCGCCTGCCCCGAACGCGCGCTGCCCCCCGTCACGCGCGCGCTCGACCTCAACCAATATCAGCGGCCCGCCGCGCCCTATCCGTTCCGGGCGACGTGAAGCGCTCGATCGTCGCAGCGGAGGCGACATTTCGCCGCTGAAACACGCGCGCCAGACGGCGCCTGCATGGATCATGAATGGCGACCCATTCTCCTTCGATACCGGGCGGCGCGTTCGCGCTGCCGCGCACCTGCGCGGAGGGAAACCACCGCCCGCGCCGCGTGCGGCTCTCGCTGAGCGAAACCAAGCTGCACACCACCTGCCGCGATTGCGGATGCGATCTGGTGCGCACCCAGGCGACGCGCCGCTGGTATTATTCGGGCACGCTCGGCGCGACCTGAGCGATCAGGCGGGGCTCCAGTGGATGTCGATCGGCTGCTCGATGTCCGCCAGCACGCGGCCGATCGGCACGGTCGAGCCCGTGCCGTCCTCGATTGCGCGCTCGAGCAGCCCGCGCTTCGCGTCGCCCGTCAGCGCCAGCATCAGCGCGCGCGCCGACAGGATCGCCGCGCGCGTCATCGTCACGCGTGCGACCGGCGCGTCGGTCGGCAGCGGATCGGGCCTCACCCCGATCGCGCGGCGCGTCTTGGGCGCGGTCAGCGCGGCCTCCATGTCGGGCCCCGGCAGGATCGAGGCGGTGTGCCCGTCCGCGCCCACCCCCAGCAGCACCAGATCGGGCGGCCATTTGAGGTCCTGCAGCCGTGCATCGGCGGCGTTGCCCGCCATCGTGACGTCGGGATTGTCCGCGCCCAGCGGCACCACGCGCGCGCCCTTGGGCAGGAAGATGCGCGCGAGCATGCCGACGTTGGAAAGCGCGCTGTCGACCTTCACCAGCCGATCGTCGACGGGCACGATCGTGACGCGCTTCCAGTCGAGCTTCATCTTCGCCAGCGCCTCGTAGGCGGCAACCGGGGTCCTGCCGCCCGACAGCGCGAGCAGGCACGCCGCGCGCGCGTCGAGCGCGCTCTCGACGATGAAGCCGATATCCCCCGCCACCGCCTCGGCCAGCGCGCCGGCATCGTCATGTTCCCACCATTCGGCTTCAATCATGCCAGCTCACTCCATCGCGTTCGGTCAGCGCGATCGCCGCCGCCGGGCCCCAATTGCCCGCGGGATAGGGCCGCGGCACCATCCCGTTGGCGGCCCAGCCTTCGCGGATCGCGTCGATCCATTCCCATTGCGCCTCGACCTCGTCGCGCCGCACGAACAGCGTCGGCTCGCCCTCGATCAGGTCGAGCAGCAGCCGCTCATACGCGATCCGGCGGCGCACGTCCGCAAACGCGTTGGGCAGCCCGATGTCGAGCGGCACCTCGCGCAGGCGGATGCCGCCGCGGTCGAGCCCGGGCTGCTTAGCCATCATCAGCAGGCGGACGTCCTCTTCCGGCTGGATCGAGATCACCAGCCGGTTGGGCTGGAGGATCGCGCCCCGCCCCGAGAACATCGAATGCGGCACCGCGTGGAACTGGATGACGATCTCCGACGCGCGCGCGGGCATCCGTTTGCCCGTGCGCAGGTAGAAGGGCACGCCGTGCCAGCGCCAATTGTCGACATGCG
>CAXUGZ010000010.1:0-15936 GCA_964250685.1 uncultured Sphingomonadaceae bacterium | reverse complement strand
AGCTCGGCATCTTCTCGGTGATGTGGTCCGAGCATTGCTCGTACAAATCGTCGCGCATCCACCTGAAGAAGCTGCCGACCACCGGCCCGCAGGTGATCTGCGGCCCCGGCGAGAATGCCGGCGTCGTCGATATCGGCCCAGGTCCGGACGGCAAACCCCAGGCCGCGATCTTCAAGATGGAGAGCCACAACCACCCGTCCTACATCGAGCCCTATCAGGGCGCGGCGACGGGCGTCGGCGGCATCCTGCGCGACGTGTTCACGATGGGCGCGCGCCCGATCGCCAACCTCAACGCCTTGCGCTTCGGGCGCCCCGACCATCCCAGGATGCGCCACCTCATCGCGGGCGTGGTCCACGGCATCGGCGGCTACGGCAATTGCGTGGGCGTGCCCACCGTCGGCGGCGAGGTGAACTTCCACCCCGCTTATGACGGCAACATCCTGGTCAACGCGATGACCGTCGGCGTCGCCGATACCGCCAGGATCTTCTATTCGGCGGCGTCGGGCATCGGCAATCCGATCGTCTATGTCGGGTCGAAGACCGGGCGCGACGGCATCCACGGCGCGACCATGGCCTCGGCCGAGTTCGCGCAGGACAGCGAGGAGAAGCGCCCGACCGTGCAGGTCGGCGATCCCTTCACCGAAAAGCTGCTGATCGAGGCGTGCCTCGAGCTGATGGCGTCCGACGCGATCGTCGCGATCCAGGACATGGGCGCGGCCGGGCTCACCTCCTCCTCGGTCGAGATGGCGAGCAAAGGGGGCGTCGGCATCCGCCTCGACATGGAGGCCGTGCCGTGCCGCGAGGAGGGCATGACCCCTTACGAGATGATGCTCTCCGAAAGCCAGGAACGCATGCTGATGGTGCTCCAGCCGGGGCGCGAGGGCGAGGCGGAGGCGGTGTTCCGCAAATGGGAGCTCGATTTCGCGGTGATCGGCCATGTCACCGATACCGGGCGGATGGAGCTCGTCTGGCGCGGCGCGACGGTGTGCGACGTGCCCTTGGGGCCGCTCGCCAACGATGCGCCGCGCTACGATCGGCCCTGGGTCGCGACCCCGCCCCCGGCCCCGCTGGCGGACGTGCCCGACTGCGCCGATCCGGCGGCCGATCTGCTCGCGCTGATGGGCTGCCCCGATCTCGCCAGCCGCCGCTGGATCTGGGAGCAATATGACCACATGGTGGGCGGCGACACGGTGCAGCGCCCCGGCGGCGACGCGGCGGTGGTGCGCGTCCACGGCACCGCCAAGGCGCTCGCGATGAGCACCGATTGCACCCCGCGCTACGCCCAGGCGGACCCGCGCGAGGGCGGCCGCCAAGCGATCGCCGAATGCTGGCGCAACCTGACCGCGGTCGGCGCCAAGCCGCTCGCCGCGACCGACTGCATGAACTTCGGCAGCCCCGAACGGCCCGAGATCATGGGGCAGTTCGTCGGCTGCATCGAGGGGATGGCCGAGGCGTGCCGCGCGCTCGATTTCCCGATCGTGAGCGGCAATGTCAGCCTCTATAACGAGACGCGCGCGGACGACGGATCGAGCCGCGCGATCCTGCCGACCCCCGCGATCGGCGGCGTGGGGCTGCTCGCCGACTGGCAGCGCAGCGTCGGCATCGGCTTCAAGGGGCCGGGCGACATCATCGTGCTGGTCGGCAGCCGGCGCGGCGAGCTCGGCCAGTCCCTCTGGCTGCGCGAATTGCACGGACGCGAGGACGGTCCGCCGCCGCGCGTCGATCTCGCCGCCGAGCGCCGCACCGGCGATTATGTCCGCGCGGGAATCGAGCAGGGCTGGATCACCGCCTGCCACGACGTCTCCGACGGCGGCCTCGCGGTGGCGATCGCCGAGATGGCGCTGGCGGGGGGCTGCGGCGCGCTGATCGACGCGCCGGCGCCGCACGGCATCGCGGGATCGTTCTTCGCCGAGGACCAGGGCCTGTACGTGGCGACGCTCGACGACCATGCTTTGCTCGGCTTCCTCGCGGGCGCGCACGCGGCGGGGATCGAGGCCGAACCGATCGGCCGCACCACCGCCAGCCGCATCGTGTTCGAACTCGAGCAGGGCGATTATTGCGTCACGCTCGATGCGCTGAGGGAGGCGCACGAGGGGTTTTTCCCGAAGCTGATGGGAGCCGATGCGGCGTTGGCGTGAGCGCCTTAGGCCGTGTGTTTCGAGCCGTTTGCGGCGCGTCGGAGCTGCTTGAGTTTTGGAGAAGCATTCGATGAGATGGCGCTGCGCATAGAGTTGCCCGTCGATCGGGTGCTTGAACGTCTTGACGAACTATGGAGCATTGCCATAAGCGCGAGTCGCTAATGCAACTAAGTCTCAATAGGAGTTTCCGCCGTGCAAAGGTCCGAGCAGCGCAGCCGCGTTCCGGCGCCCGGCTTTCTCGCGCTCGGTTGCGTCGGCCTGATGTCGTCGGGCGTCCCGGCGCATGCGCAGACGGCGCCTCGCCCCGCCGACCCACCCACGGACCTCGGCGGGGTGACGGTCACCGACACCGCGATCAACGAGGGCAGCTACCGGACGGACAAGCCCGACTCGCCCAAATACACCGCGCCGCTGGTCGATACGCCGCGCTCGATCACGGTCATTCCGGCACAGCTGCTGAAGGACACGGCGTCGACGACGCTGACCGAGGCGCTGCGGACGGTGCCGGGGATCACCTTCGGCGCGGGTGAGGGCGGCAATCCGTTGGGCGATCGTCCCTTCATCCGCGGCTTCGACAGCGCGAACTCGCTGTATCTGGACGGCGTGCGCGATATCGGCGCGTCGTCGCGCGAGACCTTCGACGTGGCGCAGATCGAAATCGTTAAAGGATCGGACAGCGTCATCAACGGCAGCGGCAATGCCGGCGGATCGATCAACATCGTCAGCAAGCGCCCGACGCCCGATCGGTTCATCCAGGTCGACGGCACTTATGGCAGCGCCGATTACAAGCGCGCCACGATCGACATCAATCAACCGCTGAACGACTTCGTCGGCGTGCGCCTGAACGCGATGTTTCACGATCAGAACATCGCGGGCCGCGACGCGCTCTTCCAGAAAAGGTGGGGGGTGGCGCCGTCGGTGACCCTGGGGCTCGGCGGTCCCACCAGCCTGACGGTCGACTATTACCATCTGCACACGAACGAGCTGCCCGATTCGGGCATCCCCTACACCTACGTGCTCGCGAACCAGCCGTCGCCGTTCATGGAGACCGCGCCGGCGACGCACTTCACCACCGCGACCGGCCAGACGATCGACGTGCCGCGCGGCGCCTTTTACGGGCTGACCGATCGCGATTTCCGCCGCACCGACGTCGATGAGGCGACGATGCGGTTCGAGCATGCGTTCGGCGACGGGTTCGTCATCCGCAATTCCTCGCGCTATTCGCACACGCATCAGGAATATCTGTGGACCCAGCCCGACGATTCGCAGGGCAACGTCTACAACCTTGGTCAGGTCTGGCGCCGTGCCAACACCCGCTACGGCTATTATGAAGGCCTGACCAACCAGACCGACCTCACCGGCAAGTTCGCCACGGGCGGCATCAAGCACAGCATCTCCGCCAGCCTGGAATATGTCTGGGAGCAGTCCGCCTACGGCACCTTCGTCTCGAACGCGGCAACGGGTGCGGTGATCGCCACCGGATCGACCATCAGCCCGCGCTGCAATCCCGCGACGGTCGCGCGCTATTACTGCACCTCGGTCGCCGCGCCGAACCCCTATGATCCATGGGCCAGCTTCACCACCGACACGTCGACCGTCCCCGCGGCGATCGTCAAGAGCCTGCCGATCACGCAGACGCTGGCGCATGCGTCCGACTATTCGGCGTCGCTGTTCGATACGGTGACCGTCACCGACTGGCTGCTGTTCAACCTCGGCGGCCGTTACGATCGCGTCTCCACGAGTGCCAGCGCGGGCCTGGCGGCCACCTCCACCGCCGCGCGCACCTGGATCACCAAGACCAACGATCTGTGGACCTACCAGGCGGGCGTGATCGTCAAGCCCAGGCCCAACGGCAGCGTCTACTTCTCGACGTCGAAGTCCGCCATTCCGCCGGGCTCGTTCCTGTCGCAGGGTTCAGAAGACAATAATCTCACGACCGCCAATATCGATCCCAACACGTTCAAGGTGCAGAAGACGACCTCCTACGAGATCGGCACCAAATGGAACCTGTTCGACAATATCCTTTCGCTCACGGCCGACGTGTTCCAGACCAAGACCGTCAACGCCCGCACGACCAATCCCGATGGCAGCCTGTCCTATCTCGGGACAAGGCGGATCCGCGGCGCGGAGATAAGCTATAACGGCAACATCACCGCCGAATGGAACGTCTTCGGCGGCTATGTCTACATGCCGTCGAAGGTGCTCGATGCGGGGGTGACCGCCACCATTGTCAACGGCGTCACGCTCACGGCACCCGCCGCCGCGACCGGGCACCCGTTTCCCAACACGCCCAAGCACAGCTTCACGACCTTCACCAACTACAAGGTCACCCCCAAGATCACCGTCGGTGGGGGGGCGATCTACATGGCCAAGGTGTATGGCGGGTTCTCCGACAGCCGGACCATCCAGAACGGGGCGATCGTCATAACCAAGACGCGCGCGGTGTACGTTCCGGATTATTGGCGCTTCGATGCCAACGCCTCCTATCAGCTCACCGACAGGATCGCCCTGAAGATCAACGCCTTGAACGTGACCGACAAGCGTTACTTCGATCAGGCCTATGCGACGCATTACGCGCACGAAGCAGCCGGACGGACCGTGCTCGGCACCATCAGCGTGCGATATTGAAGCGTCCGGGACATTGGCATGACCGACCTGGCCGATCTGCAAAAGATGGACGCCGATGCACTGCGCGCGGTTCTCGCGGGTCCTCCGGATGAGGTGGCGCGACTGCTGGAACGCGCGGCCGACGACGGATCGGCCGAAGCCCAGTTGCGCCTGGGCCAGATGCTGCTCGACGGGCACGGGGTCGAACGGTCTCCTGCCGAAGCGCTGCGCCGGTTCGGCAAGGCCGCCGGCGCGGGTCATGCCATGGGCATGAACATGGTCGGTCGCTGCATCGAGCATGGCTGGGGCACGCGCGCGGACAAGAGCCTGGCCGCGCAATGGTATCAGGCCGCCGCCGATCGCGGGCTCGATTGGGGCATGTACAATCTCGCGACGCTGCTTGCGCTTGGCGAAGGGGTGGCGAAGGACCTGCCGCGCGCGCTCGATCTCTTCCGACAGGCGGCCGCACTCGGCCATGCCAAATCGATCAACCTGGTGGGAAGCTTTTACGAGGATGGCTGGGTGGTGGCGCGCGATCGGGGGATCGCCGCCGAACGGTATCGGCGCGCGGCAGAAGGCGGGGACTTCCGCGGACAGTTCAACCACGCGCGCTTCCTGATCGAGGATGGGAAGATCGACGAAGCCGTCGGCTGGCTGGCGCGCGTGCCCGCGACGGCCACGCCGCGCTTCATGGCGCAGATGCGCACGTGGCTCGGCGGCCAATCGGACCCGCGTCTGCATGGGCTGACAGCCGACGCGTAATCGAATGTCGATCGTCCCAAGGCGCTTGACTCCTCCCCTCGGAACCATGCGATAAGAACATATCGTGAACTTCTATGGCCGAGTCCCCCCTTCCTGCCGCGCTCCGACAGCGCTTCGCCGGCTTCGCCGATGCTCCCGCGCCGACGCGCTTCGCGCTGGGAGCGGAGCGGCTCGACGCGGTGCTCGGCGGCGGGCTGGCGCGCGCGCGGCTGCACGAGGTGTGGCCGGCGGAGGAGGCGGACCAAGCGAGCGCCGCGGGCTTCGCGCTGATGCTGGCGCTGCGCGCGGGCGGGCGCGGGGGCAACATCGTGTGGATCGCGCAGGACCAGGGGGCGGCGCGCGGCGGGCGGCTCTACCCGCCGGGTCTGGCCGAATTGGGGGCGGACCCGGCACGGCTGCTGTTCGTCACCGCGCCCGACGCGCGGGCGCTGCTGCGCGCGGCGGGGGACGTGGTGCGATCGCCCGCGGCGGGGACCGCGGTGATCGCGCCCGCAAGCTTGCTCCCCGCGCTCGATCTCACCGCCAGCCGCCGGCTGACCTTGTTCGCCGAACGATCGGGGGTGACCGCGATCCTGCTCCAGCCCGCCGATCCGGCCGCACCCTCGGCCGCGACGACGCGCTGGCGCGTGGCGGCGGCGCCCTCGGCGGCGTTGGAGGCGGACGCGCCGGGCGATCCCGCCTTCGCCGCCGATCTCGTCCGCCAGCGCGGCGGCGCGCCCGCTCCGGACCTGCGGCTCGAGTGGCGCCGTGACGCCGCCGCCTTCGCGCCTCTATCTCGCGATCCATCTGCCGATGCTGGCGGAGGATCTGTGGCGGCTTGACCATCCGCTCGACGATCGCCCGATCGTGTTCGTCGAGCAGTGCAAGAACGCGATGCGGCTCACCGCGCTGTCGCGCGCGGCGCTGGCGCTGGGGCTCGCATGCGGCGCTACGCTGGCGGATGCGCGCGCGTGCGTGCCCGATCTGGTGGCGCTCGACCGCGACCATGCGGGCGAGGCGCGCTTGCTCGCGCGGATCGTCGCCGGCTGCGCGCGCTACACGCCGATGGCGGCGGCCGAGCCCCCCGACGGGGCGATCCTCGACATCGCCGGCTGCGATCATGCGTGGGGCGGGGCGGCGGCGCTGGAGGCCGATCTCGCCCGCCGGCTCGCGCAGGGCGGGGTCACGGCCCGCCTCGCGCGCGCCGCGACGCCCGAGGCGGCGCGCGCGCTGGCGCGGTTCGGTGCGCACGGCGGGGAACTGGCGGGTCTCCCGGTCGAGGCGCTGGAGGCGGCGCCCGAGACGATCGTCGCGCTGCGCCGCGCGGGGCTCAAGACGATCGGCGACCTCGCCGCGCGCCCGCGCGCGATGCTGGCGGCGCGCTTCGGCGACCTCGCGCTGCGCCTCGCCCGCCTGCTCGGCGAGGAGGACCGGCGGATCAGCCCCGCGCGCCCGCGCCCGCGCATCTTCGCGCTGCGCCGCTTCGCCGAGCCGATCGGGCGGGTGGAGGACGCGCTCGCCTGCCTCGCCGAACTGGCGGGGGAGGCGGCGGTGACGCTGCGCGAGCGCCACCAGGGCGGGCGCCGCTTCGTCGCGCGCCTGTTCCGCAGCGACGGCGCGGTCGCCACGCTCGCGATCGAGACCGGCCAGCCGACGCGCGATCCCGCTCTGCTCGCGCGCCTGTTCCGCGAGCGGATCGACGCGCTCGCCGACCCGATCGACCCCGGCTTCGGCTTCGACCTGATCCGGCTCGACATCGCGCGCGCCGAGGCGCTGGCGGCGGCGCAGGACGATTTCACCGCGCCGCCGCGCGGCCAGGAGGCGCTGGCCGAACTGGTCGACCGGCTGGCGACGCGCCTCGGCCGCGATCGCATCCACCGCGCCGCGGCGCAGGACACGCACATCCCCGAATGCGCCTTCATGCCCTGTGCCGCGCGCGAGGCGCCATGGTGGCAGGCGCCCGCGCACGGCGAGCCGCCGCTGCGCCCCCTGCGCCTGCTCGATCCGCCGCAGCCGATCGCGGACGTGCTGTCGGAGGTGCCCGACGGGCCGCCCGTGCGCTTCACCTGGCGGCGGCGCACCTATGCGGTCGCGCGCTGGGAGGGGCCCGAGCGGATCGCCGCCGAATGGTGGCGCCGCGCGCACGAGCAGCGCCCGGCACGGACGCGCGATTATTACCGGGTGGAGGACGATGCCGGCCACCGCTTCTGGCTGTTCCGCCACGGGCTGCACGAGCGCGCCGAGGGCGAGCCGGCCTGGTATCTCCACGGGCTGTTCGCGTGACCGCTTATGTCGAGCTCGCGGCGGCGAGCAACTTCTCCTTCCTCCACGGCGCGAGCCACGCCGCCGATCTGGTCGCGGGCGCGCTGGCGGCGGGGCATGCGGGGCTCGGCATCGCCGATCGCAACACCGTGGCGGGCGTGGTGCGCGCGTGGGCGGCGCTGCGCGACGCGCGCGAATCGTGCCTCGCCGAGACGGGCGAGGCGTTGCGCGACTTTCGGCTGGTCACGGGCGCGCGGCTGGTGTTCGCCGACGGCACCCCCGACATCCTCGCCTACCCCGCGACGCGCCACGGCTGGGGACGCCTGTGCCGCCTGCTTTCCACCGGCAATCTGCGCGCGGACAAGGGCGGGTGCGTGCTCGGGCTCGACGATCTGCTCGGCCATCTCGACGATCTGCTGCTGATCGTGACGGGCGAGAGCACGCGGCGCGAGGGCGAGGGCGTCGCGCGCAAGGAGGAGGATTGGACGCTGCTGCCTGAAAGCCCCTCTCCCCTTGTGGGAAGAGGGGACTTGGACGCACCCGTGCCGCTCCATTCGCGCGGCCGGGCATCGAGCCCGGCCGCGCGATCCCCTCTCCCCGGCCCTCCCCCGCAAGGGGGGAGGGAAGAGAGCGGCGCCGTTCTTTCCTTCCCATACTCTCCGCGCCCTGCGCTCGACCGCACCCTCGCCATCCTCCACGCCGCCGCGCCCGATCGCGTGTGGCTCGGCGCGGCGATGCGGCGCGCCGGCCCCGATCGCCGCCGCCTCGCCCGGCTGGCGCGCACCGCGCAGGCGGCGGGGGTGCCGCTGATCGCGGTCAACGACGTGCTCTACGCCGCGCCCGAGGACCGGCCGCTGCACGATGTGCTCACCTGCATCCGGCTGGGGGTGACGATCCCCGATGCGGGCCGCCGGCTGGAGGCGAATGCCGAGCGCCACCTCAAGCCGCCGGGCGAGATGGCGCGCCTGTTCCGCGATTTCCCGCAGGCGATCGCCGAGACGATCCGCTTCCTCGGGCGCATCGGCTTCGATCTCGCGCAGCTCGGCTACGAATATCCGCACGAGCCGGTGCCGCCCGGCTGGAAGCCGCTGCGATGGTTGAAACGCCTCGTCGGGCGCGCCGCGGGCAGGCGCTGGCCCGGCGGCATTCCGGCCAAGGCGCTGGCGATGCTGCGCGAGGAGTTCGACCTGATCGGCCGCCAGAATATCGCTTACTATTTCCTGACCGTCCACGACGTGGTGAGGTTCGCGCGCTCGCGCAACCCGCCGATCCTGTGCCAGGGGCGCGGATCGGCCGCCAATTCGATGGTGTGCTATCTGCTCGGCGTGACCTCGGTCGATCCGGCGGCGCACGACCTGCTCTTCTCGCGCTTCCTCTCGGACGAGCGCAACGAGCCGCCCGACATCGATGTCGATTTCGAGCATGAGCGCCGCGAGGAGGTGATGCAATATATCTATCGCCGCTACGGGCGCCATCGCGCGGGCATCGTCGCGACCGTGATCCACTATCGCTCGCGTTCGGCGGTGCGCGAGGTGGGCAAGGCGCTGGGGCTGACCGAGGACGTGACCGCGCGCCTCGTCAGCACGGTATGGGGCAGCTTCTCCAACACAATGGAAGTCGAGCGCTTCCACGAGACCGGCTTCAGCCTCGACAATCCCGAGATCGCGCGGCTCAACCAGTTCGTCGGCCGCCTGCTCGAGGCGCCGTTCCCGCGCCACCTGTCGCAGCATGTCGGCGGCTTCGTGCTGACCGAGCACCGGCTCGACGAGACCGTGCCGATCCATCACGCGGCGATGGCGGAGCGCACCTTCATCGAATGGGACAAGGACGATATCGACGCGCTCGGGCTGATGAAGGTCGACGTGCTCGCGCTCGGCATGCTCACCTGCATCCGCAAGGCGTTCGACCTGATCCGCGATGCCGGCGGCCCCGATTACGAACTGGACAGCGTGCCGCCCGAGCAGGCGGATGTCTACGACATGCTGTGCAAGGGCGACAGCATCGGCGTGTTCCAGGTCGAAAGCCGCGCGCAGATCAACATGCTGCCCCGGCTCAAACCCCGCGAGCTCTACGATCTGGTCGTGCAGGTGGCGATCGTGCGGCCCGGCCCGATCCAGGGCGACATGGTCCATCCCTATCTGCGCCGCCGCTCGGGGCTGGAGGAGGCGGAATTCCCCGCGCCGCATCCCGATCACGGCCCGCCCGACGAGCTGCGCCGGCTGCTCGGCAAGACCTATGGCGTGCCGCTGTTCCAGGAACAGGCGATGAAGCTCGCCATCGTCGCCGCCAAGTTCACCGGCAGCGAGGCCAATCAGCTCAGGCGCGCAATGGCGACCTTCCGTCATGTCGGCGGGATGGACAATTTCCGCGCCAAGCTGGTCGGCGGGATGACCCGGCGCGGCTATGCCGAGGACTTCGCCCAACGCTGCTACAAGCAGATCGAGGGCTTCGGCAGCTACGGCTTCCCCGAAAGCCACGCGCTCAGCTTCGCGCGGCTGGTCTACGTCTCCAGCTACATCAAGTGCCGCTACCCGGCCGCGTTCTGCGCGGCGTTGCTCAATTCGCAGCCGATGGGTTTTTACGCCCCCGCGCAGATCGTGCGCGACGCGCGCGCGCATGATGTCGAGGTGCGTCCCGTCGACGTGTCCCACAGCGCGTGGGACAATCGCCTGGAAGACGGCGCGGTGCGGCTCGGCCTGCGCCAGATCGACGGCTTCAGGGAGGAATGGGCCGAACAGGTCCTCCCCCCGCTGCGCGCGGGGAGGAACTCGGAACTGGAAGCGCTCGCGCGTCGGCTGCCGGCGCGCGCGCTGCGCCTGCTCGCCGATGCCGACGCGTTCCGCTCGCTCGGGTTCGATCGCCGCGCGGCGTTGTGGGAGGTGCGGCGCACCCCCGCCGATGCGCTCCCATTGTTTGCCGCGGCCGACGCGCGCGAGCTGGGCGCGGAGCCCGATCCGCGCCTGCCCGCGATGCCGCTGTCGGAGCATGTCGCCGCCGATTACCAGACCACGCGCCTGTCGCTGAAGGATCATCCGATGACCTTCCTGCGCGCGCGGTTCGCGGCCGATGGCGTGTCGAGCGCGGCGCAGGCCGCGGCGCTGCCCGACGGGCGGCGCGCGAAGGTGGCGGGCGTGGTGCTGGTCCGCCAGCGGCCGGGCAACGGCAAGGCGATCTTCGTCACGCTCGAGGACGAGACCGGCATCACCAACATCCTGCTGTGGGCGCGCGACTTCGAACGCTACCGCCGCCAGGTGATGGCGGCGCGGCTGATGGAGGTGCACGGGCTGATCCAGAAGAGCGCCGAGGGCGTGGTCCACCTGATGGGCGCGCACGTCGTCGATCGCACCGCCGAACTGGGCCGCCTCTCCGCCGATCACGAGACGCGCCAGCCGCTCAGCCGCGCCGACGTGTTCGAGCACCCCCAGCCCCCGCGCAACGACATCCCGCGCGGCCGCCATCCGCGCAACGTGCGCATCCTGCCCGCCTCACGCGATTTCCATTGACCGCCGCCGCGCGCGCTCGATGAAAGGGCTGCGCAGCGTGTCCGGAGGTCGGGCGATCGAACACCGCCGGCCCCGGCCGCTCGCCCAACTGTTCAAGCTTCGGGTGATCGGGTAAAGCGCCGGCGGCGGGGTAGAGCGACCGCCGGTCGGGGGGCAACATGGCTCGGCGATACGAACCGTGCGGCGATACTGGCGGCCGAAGCGCCGCGGCAGGGCCGCTGCTCAACCCGGACGGCGGCGGGAAGCCCTCCGTCGCCCCGAACCGGTGACCCCCCCGGGTGCGGCGGGGAATGGACCCGTGTTCATCAGCTATGCCCGCAAGAACGAGCGCCAGGCGCAGGCGCTGGTGCGCGCGATCGAGGCCGAGGGCCATGAGGTCTGGTGGGATGCGCTGATCCAGGGGGGCGAAGGCTTCGCCGAACGCATCGCCGCGGCGCTGGAGCGCGCGTCCGTCGTGATCGTCTTGTGGTCCGAGGCGGCGATCGCATCGAACTGGGTGCGCGACGAGGCGCAGATCGGCGCGGATCGCGGCCGGCTGGTGCCCGTATCGCTCGACGGCAGCCTGCCGCCGCTCGGCTTCCGCCAGTTCCAGACGATCGCCTTCGACGGCGGCCGGACCGAGGCGATCCGGCGCATCGTCGACGCGATGGCGGCGTTCGCGGGCGCACCCCAGGCGACGCGCCCCGCCGCCGGCGCGGCACGCGTCCCGGGGCGGCGAGCGGTGATCCTCGGCGGCGCGGCGCTCGTCGCCGCGGGCGGCGCGGGGGCCGCGTGGCGGCTGGGTTATTTCGGCACCGCGGCGGCGCGCAGCATCGCGGTGCTGCCGTTCGACAATATCGGCGGCGACCCGGCCAAGGCCTATTTCGCCGACGGCGTAGCGGCGGAGATCCGCGCGCAGCTGGCGCGCGATCCGCAGCTGATGGTCGCGGCCAACACCTCGTCGGACGCGGCGGGCAAAGGCCATGCGGACGCGCGCGCCATCGCCGCCAAGCTCAACGTCGCCTATCTGCTCGGCGGCAATGTCCGCCGCGCGGGCGATCGGGTGCGCGTGACGGCGGAACTGGTCGCGGGCGAGACCGGCTTCACCACCTGGTCGGACACGTTCGACCGCCCGGCGGCCGACGTCTTCGCCGTCCAGGACGAGATTGCGGGCGCGGTGGTAGCGGCGATGAACGCGCGCCTGTTCGGCCGCGGAGGCGCCGCCTCGACCAAGGTCGGCGGGACGGGCAACCTGGCCGCCTATGACGCCTATCTGCGCGGGCGCAGCCTCTACGAGCAGGCGGCGGGCGAGGCGACCGACCGCGCCGCTTTGCAGGCGTTCGACCAGGCGATCTCGGCGGATCCGAACTACGCGTCCGCCTATGCCGCGCGCTCGCGCACGCTGACCGTGATCGCCAACCAATATGCGCAAGGCGCGGCGCGGCGCGACAGCTACGATCAGGCGATCGTCGCCGCGCGCAAGGCGGTCGACCTCGCGCCCGCAAGCGCGCCCGCCCAGTCCGCGCTCGGCTTCGCGTTGTTCTACGGCCATATCGACCAGCGCGCGGCCGAGGCGCCGTTCCAACTCTCCGCCAAGCTGGGATCGGGCGATGCCGACGTGCTTGGCCGCTATGCGTTGTTCCTGACCCGGACGGGTCGTTTCGCGCCGGCGCGGGCGGCGCTCGCGCGCGCGCGCGCGCTCGATCCGCTCAATGCCCGCATCGCCTGGATGCGCGCCGAACTTGAGGTCGACGCGCGCCGCTTCGCCGACGCGATCCCGCTCGCGGTCGCGGCACTCGGCCTGAACCCGACGATGAGCGCGGCGCACGCCACGATCGGCGCCGCGCGCCTGTTGATGTCCGACCTCGCCGGCGCGGAGGCGGCCTACCGTCAGGAGCCGAGCAGCCTGTTCGGCACGGCGGGGCTGGCGATCGTGCTCAAGCGGCTCCGACGCGATGGGGAGGCCGAGGCCCAACTCGCCGCGCTCGAGCACGCGCATGGCGATAACGGTCTGTACCAGCAGGCGCAGGTCCATGCGCAATGGGGCGATGCCGCCGCCGCGCTCGTCGCGTTGAACAAGGCGCGCGACACCGGCGATGCGGGGCTGACCCATCTCAGGACCGATCCGCTGCTCGATCCGATCCGGCGCGAGGGTGAATTTGTTACCTTGCAGCGCACCCTCGGGCTGGCGTAGCCTGCCGTTTTCGATGAGGAGACGCGAGATGGCGGCAGCGACTGGACCTGGCGGGGGCGACACCGCGCCCGCGACCCCCGACAGTGCAACTGCCGAAGGGGCCGCCAATCCCACCACGCTCAATCGCCCGGCGGCCAAACGCGGCAAGACAGGCGGGGGCGTGGCGCAGAGCAACGCGCTTACGCAAGGCACGCCCGATCGCAACTGACGCGAATGCGTGACGCCGGAGACCGGCGCGCGCTGCCGCTGCCGCGTGGTCAGCCGGGCAAAGTGAGCGGGCGCGCGCCGCGTGCCATGCCCCAGCCGGCGAGCTCCGAGCTCATCAGGTCGGCCGCGCGACTGATGATGTGGCGCAATTCGTCGAAGGCGACCGCGTCGGACTCGCCGGCTTGCGCGCCGACCGCGTCGCGCAGCCGCGTCAGGTTTTCGACCAAGGCGTCCGCGCGGCCGGCGATGCCCGAAAAGTCGCCCTGCATCCGGATGCCGTACAAAGCGGCGCCGATCGCCGGCACACCCGCGCTGACCAGCACCGCGCCCGCCAGCACGCCGGGCTCGATGCCGACGAGCAGCGCCGCGTGCGTCGAGATCTTCGCCAGCTTGAAGACCAGCAGCGCGACGCACGAGACCGCGGTCAACGCGAACAGGATCGTACCCGCGCGGTGCAGCCGGTGGTCGAGCCGGTGCATCATGCTCGCGCTGGTGCGCTGATAGCCGATCTGCTCCTCGATCAGCGTCAGCAGGCTCGATCGGACGCAGGCGACATAGCTGCCGTCGACCCGCACGTTGGGCAGGCCCAGCCGGTGCGCGGTCTCGCCGAGCAGCGCCACGTTCTCGCCGGCGGACGGCGTGCGCTGAAGATCGAGATCGGCGAGCTGCGCGGACAGCGCGAGACAGCGCAGGCGCTCCGCCAGGAAGCGCGCGTCGATCCATCGCCGATGCCACCCTTCCCGCCGCCCCTTGCTCGTCAGCCACAGGATGCGCGCGATGACGATGATCTCGATCCCGGTCAGCAGCGGCCGAACGGTCTCGGCCGCCGCCGGGCTGGCCAGCGCGAGCATCACCGCCAGCGCCGCCAGCGTGAAATTGGCGACGAAGCCATGCCGGTACAGCTTGGCATATTGGACCGCCGCGGCGTCGGCGGCGGCGAAGCGCGCCGACAGGATCGTATCCAGCGTGCGCGCGAACGGCAGCGCCCGCGCATCCTTGCCGATGCACGTCGCGGCGAACCGCGCCTCCACCGCGCGCTCGTCGGGCGCGGCGAAATCGCTTCGCCGGATGCGGCGGATACCCGCGGCCGCCAGCAGCAGCGGATATCCCAAGGCCAGCCCGGAGCGCGTCGCCCGCCGACGCTCGGCGCCGTCCCGATCGGTCGCGCGGAAGCCGGTGACGAGTTCCCCGATCAGCCGGGGGAGGCTCTCGATCGGCGCGCGCGCGACATTCTCGATCCGCGTGTGCGCCAGCCCGTGCGGATCGAGGCTCGACCACAGGATCATCGTCGGCCGCACCCCCTCGGCATCGAGATGGACGACGGGGATATGGCACGAGACCGCCTCGCGGACGATCTGCTCGGTGCCGCCGCGCCCGCGCGCCGGCTGTCCGTCCCAGATCGCGATCAAGAGATCGCACTGGCCGAGCATGACGCGCCCGGCACGCTCATAGTCCGCGCCGCCCGCCTGCGCGGCGCCGGGCAGCTCGAACACCGATCGCGCCCGGCCGATGCATGCGTCGAACGTCGCGCGCGCGCCGTCTATCTCGGCGAAGTCGCTTTGGTAGACCTCGCGCCAGACGGGCAGCACCACGTCGAGCTCGAAGCCGAGCGCGAGCGCCGCCTGCGCCGCAAGCGTGTCGGCGCCGATCGCGAGCGAGCTGATCAGCCTGCCATGCTCGATCCCCGCGCCGCGCATGCCGGCGGCGACGGCGCGCAGGACATCGGCCAGTTCGCGCTCGACGCGCTCGCGCGCGTCGGTGCCGAGATCGCGCCAGCGATGCCCGGTCACGCCGACACCCAGCGTCACGGGCGCCGCCGCCGTCACCGCACGTTCCCCACAGGCGGCCTGATCCCCCACGCCCGGAGGTTTATGACGGCCCCGGTGGTTTGTCACCACGTCGGGATCGTCGACCCCCGATTGCCTTTGGCCGCGGCCGCGTCGATACCCGTCGCTTCGCCGCGAGCCAGCTTGCTCGCGGACCGATCGGCGGAGTCCGCGGCGCATGTTCAGCCTCATAGGGTCGGCGCATGCCGGATTTGCCGCGGCGCTGATCGCGGTGGCTGCGGTCGCGGCCGAGCCGCCGCAGCCGGCGCCGATCTCGTCCATCGATCTGTCGCGACCGTTCGGGACGCGGTCCGCGTGGCGCTTCACCGCCACGCAAGGTCCGTCGGGCGAGGACCCGTTCGACGGCGGCGCGGTGCCCGGCGAGGTGATGGTCTGCCTCGCCAAGGCCGCGACGGCGGGATGCGATCCCAGCCTGCGGAGCACGCTCGGGCCGGCGGGAGGCGACCTGTTCAGCAAGC
>CAXUGZ010000009.1:373-17466 GCA_964250685.1 uncultured Sphingomonadaceae bacterium | reverse complement strand
GGGCCCGTGCGCGCGCGCCGTGGCGGTTGTGCGCCGCAAGCCCGCCATCTAACAGCCCGACAGGTTCGGGCGTCCCCGACTGGCAGGAGCGATCTGTGCGACACGGTGCCGAGATGGCGATCGACGGGGGCGGCGGCGACGGCGCCACGGCGATCCTGCGCCAGACGCTGGCGCTGATCGGCGCGGAGGGCGCGCTGATGCACGAGCAGATCGATTGCGCCGATCTCGCGCTGGCGACCGGGCATGCCGATGCCGCGCGCCTGCTCTACGGGGCGGCATTCCTGCGCGGCGGCTTCTCGCGCTTGCCGCTGCGCGCGCAGGCGAGGATCGCCGCCCGCACCGGCCTTTGGGACGCGCCCGCGTGGGACAGCCGCCCGGCGACCGTTCCGGCCGGCGACTTCACGCTTGACGGCACCTTGCGCGCGCTCGGCGACCTCATCGCGCTGGAGAGCGATCCGCCGCCTGGTCGCGAGCCGACCGAAGCCGAGTCGCTTGCGCAGGTCGCGCTGCCGCTGCCGATCCCGCTCGACCCTCTGGCGGCCGAACCGCTGCGCGTGCCCGATGCAGCCGCCGTGGCCGATCTGGTGACGCGGCTGTGCGACGCGCTGCGTCGGGGCGACGTCGGCGCGGTGGCGGCGGCGCTCGACCGCGTCGCGGCCGAAATTCTGGCGCCGACGCCGCTGGTCCTCAGCGATCACGTCGCGGGGCCGGTGCTCGATATCACCGCCGCGGTGGCGGTCGAGGCGCTGCGGGAGTTCTTCCTGCTGAACCACGATCTGTGCTGGCCGCCGTTCGGCTCGCCGGCGCTGTTCACCGCCGCCGCGCGGTTCGAGGACGGGGGGCTCGGCCCTTATTTCAGCAACGCGCGCAACCTCGTCCGCTCGAGCCGCGACCTGTTCGGGCTGGTCCAGCGCGCGGGCGGCGGCGCGCGCGCGCAGCTGGAGCGGTGGCTGGTCGTGCTGGCGACGCACCTCGATCATGACAGCCGCGTGGCGCTCGCCGACGAGGCGGGCGATCGCGGGCTGACGATCGTGCTGCGCGGCCTGCTCGCCGCGACGCGGCGCACCCCCGGCCGGGGCACCTACCTGTTCTGGGCGATCCGCGACGCCGCGCTCGACAATGGCGATATCGCGCTCGCGGCGGATGCGCAGGCGTCGATCACCCGTCTGTCGCACGGCCTCGGCACCGAATGGGTGGTGCTCGCCGAGATCCTCGGTACGGGCGGCGCCGACCAAGCGGCCGAGACCGCGCTGATCGAGGCGCTGCGCCGGTCGCCCCGGGACGAGCAGGCGCTCGAACGGCTGGATGCGTTGCGCGAGGGGCGGTTCGAGCCGTATCACGCGCTCCACGGCTTCGGCAGCCCGCCGTGGCGGATCGCGTTGCGCGCGCGCAACCGGGCGAGCGCGCCCGAGGCCGCCGGGTGAACCCCACGACACGGCTGCTCCGCATCGTCACCGGCCGCCTGCCGATTTACGGCGCCGCGGCGATCGCGCGCCGGCTGGTGGCGCGCGCCGACGCCGCGCGCGACGCGGGCCGCCACCCGCTCGCCGCCGCCTTGTACGAGGAGTCGCTGCATTTCAGGCCGGGGCGCGGCGCGGTCCACGTGCAATGCGGCCACATGCTCAAGGAGGCGGGCGACTTCGCCGGCGCCGAGCGGCATTACGAGGCGGCGCGGCGGCTGCTGCCCGAGGATGACGATCTGGCGCTCCAGCTCGGCCATTTCTACAAGCTCAGCGGCCGGCCCGATCGCGCGGAGGAGGCGTATCGCCGCGCGCTCGCGCTGCGCCCCGGCTGGGTCGAGGCGGCGAACGAGCTCGCCGACATTCAGGGCACGATCGAAGGCGGGGCGCCTGCCCACGCGTCCGACGACCTCGCCTGGGCGGTGCCCGAGCTGCTCCCGCGCGCGCGGGGCGCGCCCGACCGCCGGCTCGACCGGATCGAGGTGCGGCGGCTCGCGCCGCGCTGGATGCGCAGCGAATGGGGCATGATGAAGGTGCTGCGCGGGGTGGAGGCGATCCGCGGCTTCTGCATCGCGGCGGTCGCGCTCGACGAGGTCGAGATCCTGCTCGACGGCGCCACCATCCGGCGCGCGCCGCTCCAGGCGTTCGCGGTCGACGGCGAGGCGGCCGCCTATCGCAAATACGTGTTCAACGTCTGGCACGATTTCAGCGGGGTGGCGCCGGGCCGCTACCGGATCGAGCTGCGTATCGCCGATGCGAGGGGGCACATGCGCGTCCATCGCGATCATGTGCTGATCGCGCCGCCGACCGGCGAGCATCCCGAATCGGATGCGCTGGTGCAGGCCGAGCCGGGGGACCCGCGCAGCCTGGAGCAACAGATCGGCGCGCGCCCCAGCATGGTGCGCCCCGCCGCGCGCACCCCGCTCCCCGTGCCGGTCCGCTCCATCCTCGTCCAGCGAATCGACCAGCTCGGCGATCTCGTCTGCAGCGTGCCCGCGGTGCGCCGGCTGCGCGCGCTGTTCCCCGGCGCCACGCTGATCGGGCTGCTGTCGCCCGCCAACGCGCCGCTGGGCCGCACGCTGGGCCTGTTCGACGATATCGTGGTGACCGAATTCCCGATGGATCGCGCCGAGCGCCGCCGCGTGATGCCGCTCGACGTGCAGGACCGGCTGCGGCGGACGCTCGCCCGCTACGACATCGATATCGCGATCGACCTGTGCGAATCCTCCGAATCGCGTCCGGCGCTGCTGCTGTCGGGCGCGCGCTTCCTCTACGGCTTCAAGCCGCGCGAATGGCCGTGGCTGTCGGCGGGGCTGGAGCTGATCTCGCGCGATCCGATCAACACGCTGGAGATGAGCCCGCCGTCGCGCCGCATCCTCGCATTGGTCGAGGCGCTCGGCGCGATCCATGTGGGGGACGCGCAGGCGTTGCGCCGGCCCGAGCTGGGGCGCGAGGCGCTGGCGCGCTACGGCATTGCGGCGGACGCGCGTCATGTGGTGCTGCACGCCGGCACGCGGCTCGGCTTCAACCGCTGGGAGGGCTTCGGCGCGCTGGCGGCGCTGCTGCTGGAGCGGACCGATCTCACCGTCATGCTGCTCACCGACGAGGGCGGCGAGGCGCCCGACCTGCCGCGGTCGGAGCGGCTGCATATCCTCGGCGGGGCGCTGCCGTTCGACGACTTCGATGCGCTGCTCTCTTATTGCGCCGCGTTCGTCGGCAACGATTCGGGGCCCAAGCATCTCGCCTCGCTGCGCGGCGTGCCCGTGATCAGCCTCCACACCGCGCGCACCAACTGGAGCGAATGGGGGCAGGAGATCACGGGCACGATCATCAGCCGCCGCGTGCCGTGCGCGGGGTGCGGGATCGTCGCGGCGGAGGAATGCGGCAAGGACTTCACCTGCCTGCGCGCGATCCGCGTCGAGGAGGTGTTCGCCGCATTGGTCAGCGCGCTGTGAGCCTGAGCGCGTCGGGCGCATGGCGCAGCGTCGCCCCCGCGCCGTAGACCAGATCGGGGACGAAGCCCGCGAGCAGCTCGACCACGCCCGGCGCGGTCGGATGATCGGGCTTGGTCGCGGGATCGGGGATGTAGAGGAAGGCGCGGTGCGATGCCCCGTCGGTTACCAGCTCCGCGCGCGACAGGAAGAAGGTCTCGGGCGGGAAGACGTCGGTCCAGCGCACCGCGCGCATCACGATCTCGGGCGCCACGATCGTCACGCTTGTGCCCGCGAACAGCAGGTTGATCGTGCCGGGATATGCGGGGCCGCCGAGCCACGCCTCGAAGCCCGGCACGAGGCGGCGGAAGCAGGCGAGCTGCGGCGCGATCGTGCCCTCGGGGAAGCGCGGATCGCCGCACGCGCCCGAGGCGACGCGGTGCCCGCGCGCCACCACGCCGTGCGAGTCGATCCACTCCATCGCGTGGGGCTATCACCCGCCGGGCCATGCGCAAGGCCGCGCTTGCGCTCGGCGCCGGACAGCCCATACACGCGCGCCTGGGTAGCGCGAGCAGGGGAGGGCGCGTTGGTGGGAGCAGGCGCCTGGGCATGATCGGCGACTATCTCGTGGCCCGCATCGCGCGCGCGGCGCGGCGGCGCGGCAACCAGGCGCGCGACGCGCGGCGCTGGAAGGAGGCGATCGAGGCGTATCGCCGCGTCGTCGCCGCGCGCCCCGACGACGCGGCGATCTGGGTCCAGCTCGGCCACGCGCTGAGCGAGACCGGCGACTATGACGAGGCCGACCGCGCCTATGCGGCGGCGGCACGGGCGTCGGCGGGGGACGCCGATCTGCTGCTGTGCTGGGGCCATTCGCGCCACGCCGCCGGCGACGACGACCGCGCGCGCGAGCTCTATCGGCGCAGCTTCGCGATCGACGCCAATCCCCATGCGGCGGCCGCGCTCGACCGATCGGCTCCCGACGAGCCCGCGCCCGCCGGCGATCCCGAGCCGCAACCGGACGAACCCGTCTTCGCCGGCGCGATCGAGAGCTGCTCGGGCCCCGAAGTGACCGGCTTCGTGCGCGCGCCCGAGGGGCCTGAGGCGACCTTTGTCGAGTTCGCCGTCGACGATCGCGTCGTCGGCCGCGCCGCGCTCAAGGAATACCGGCCGGGCGACGACGGCTATGCCTTCGACATCGTGCTCGACGTGCGCGGCGCCGAGCAGGTCACCGCGCGCCGCCTGCCCGACGGGCTGGCATTGCTCTACTCTCCGTTCGCCGCCTCCGGCCCGATCCCGGCGGCGCCACGGCGCGCGGAGGAATGGAGCGGCCCCGTGGCGGACGTGTGGGCGCAGGAGGTCAAGCCGCCCGCTTTGGCGCAGGGCAGCGAGATCGCCTTGTTCGTCACGCATTCGGCGACCGGCGCGCTCAAGCCGCACGTCGCGCCCTATCTGCGCGCGCTCAAGGACGAGGGCATCGCGGTGCTGCTGATCGCGGTGGTCGATCGGCAGCTCGCGATCCCGCCCGCAACGCTCGATCTCGTCGCGGGCGCGCTGGTGCGCGCGAACGAGGGCTATGACTTCGCCGCCTGGGGTCACGCGCTCAGGCTGTACCCCGAGGCCTATGGCGCCTCGATCCTCTATCTGCTCAACGACAGCGTGGCATTGTCCGCCGACACCGGCCGGCTGGCGCGCGTGCTGGCGCGGGTGCGCGCGAGCGGGGCGGACCTGATCGGGCTGACCGAAAGCCACGAATATCGCTGGCACGTGCAGAGCTATTTCCTCGCGCTCAAGCCGCGCCTGCTCGCCGCCCACGCGCTGCACCGTTTCTTCGGCACGGTGCGCGTGCTGACCGACAAGGATGCGGTGATCCGCGATTACGAGTTGGCGCTGGCGCCGCTCGTCGAGCAGGCGGGGCACCGGGTGGAGGTGCTGTTCGCGAGCCCGGTGGCGCTCAACCCGACGCTGTTCGGATGGCGGGGGCTGCTGGGCGAGGGCTTTCCCTTCGTCAAGCTGCTGCTGCTGCGCGGCGCCTTCCCGGAAGCGGACATCGCCGGATGGCGCGAGGCGCTCGCCGCCGCCGCGTTCGACCTGGCCGTGATCGACGCGACGCTGGCCGCGGGGGTCGAGGAGGTGCCGACCGAGGACGGTCACAGCCTCTACGCGCATCCGGTTTGGCCGGCGCCCCCCGGCGACCGGCCGCTCAAGGTCGCCTTCTACGGGCCGTGGAACTACGATAACGGGCTCGGCGCGGCGTCGCGCGGCACGATCGCGGCGCTGCGCCGCAGCGGCGCGCGGCTCAACCTCCATCCGCTCAAGCAGCCCTTCCACGTCCACCGCCCGCTCGCTCCGCCCGTGGACGTCGCCGAATTCGCGGGGCCCGCCGACGTCGCGATCGTGCACCTCAACCCCGACAGCCTGTTCCTGCTGACGCGCGAGCAGCGCCGCGCGATCCGCGAGGCGACGCGGCGCATCGGCTATTGGGTGTGGGAGATGGCGCACCTGCCCGAATCCTGGTGGCACGAATTCGGCGCGGTCGACCGCATCTGGGCGCCGAGCCATTATTGCGCCGACCTGTTCGAGCGCCAAGACGGCGCGCCGGTGGATGTGATCCCGCACGCGGTGCCGCTCCTGCCGCCCGCCGCGATCGACCGGCCCGCCTTGCTCGGCGCCTTGGGGCTGGCCGCCGATCGCCGGATCGTGCTGTTCGTGTTCGACGGGTCGAGCTACCTCGTGCGCAAGAATCCGGGCGCGCTGGTGCGTGCCTTCGCCGCTTCGGGGCTGGCCGCGCGCGGCTGGAGCCTGGTGCTCAAAACCAAGCATCTGATGGACCGGCCGGAGGAAGGCGGCGCGTTGCGCGCGCTGGCGCAGGCGACCGCGGGCGTGGTGCTGATCGACCGCGCCGCGAGCGAGGACGAGCTGCGCGCGCTGGGCGCGCTCGCCGACATCTATGCCTCGCCGCATTGTTCGGAGGGGTTCGGCCTCACCCTCGCCGAGGCGATGGCGGCGGGAACGCCGGTGGTGGCGACCGACTTCGGCGGCAGCCGCGACTTCCTCGATGCCGCCAGCGGCTATCCGGTCGTGGCGGCGCGGTGGCGGCTGGAGGAGGATTTCGGCCACTATACGCAGGGCGGCGAATGGGCGCGGATCGACGAGACCGCGCTCGCCGCCGCGCTGGCGGAGGCCGCGCGCGCGGTGGAGGCGGGGGACGATCGCAAGGGCCGCGCGGGGCGCGCGCGCATCGCCGCCGCGCTTTCCTACGAACGGGTCGGCGCGCTGATCGACGCGAGCTTGCGCGACACGCTCGCCACGCCGCCGCCCGCGCCTGCCATCCGCCCGTTCCGGCCCGATCTCGCGCGCGGCGTGCCTTTCGAACAGGCGGAGTTCGGGCCGCTGATCCGCGCGGTGGCGCTCGCCGACGACGGCGCGGCGCGGGCCGACGCGATCGAATTAGGCGAGCACGAATGGATCGCGTTTGCGCCCGGGGCGAGCATCGCCGCGCCCGACTTCGCCGATCTGGTCGCGGAGCATGCCCGCCGCCGCCCCGACGCGGCGATCTTCTACGGCGACGATCTCGCCGCCGAGACCGCGCAGCCGATCGACCAGCTCCGGCTTAAGCCCGAGTTCGACCGCACTTTGCTCGCGGCGCAGGATTATGTGGGCGCGCCGGTGATCGTGCGCGCCGCGGCGTTGCGCGAGCTGGACGGCCTCAGGCCCGACCGTGGCACCGCCGCGATCGCCGACCTGCTGTTCCGCGCGCATGCGGCGGGGCTGTCGATCGCGCGTATTCCCGAGGTGCTGCTGGCGCATCCGAACGCGCGCGTCCGCGCCACGCCCGACGATTACCGCGCGATGCTGGAGGCGCAGCCCGCGCTCGCAGCCTGCGAGGTCCTCCCCGGCCGCGCGCCCGCGAGCTTCGCGCTCGCCCGCCGCTTCGCGCCCGGCACCGAGCCGCCCGTGACGATCCTCGTGCCCACCTGCCGCACCGCGTTGCCCGATGGAGGAGGCAGCTATGTCGAGCGCCTGCTCGATCGGCTCGGCGAGACCGACTGGCCGATGGAGCGGCTGCGCGTGATCGTCGGCGACGACCTCGCCGGCGCGCCGGCCTGGGCGAGCGCGCGCCGCCCGTTCGCGCTCGAGCGGATCGAGACGCCGCGGGGCCCGGCCGAGCCGTTCAACTACGCCGCCAAGATGAACCGGCTGTGGCGCGCGGCCGAGGACGAGCAGATCGTGTTCCTCAACGACGACGTGCTTCCGAGCGAGCCCGGCTGGCTGCGCGCGCTCCAGACCTTCGCGCTCGACGGCGGCGTCGGCGGGGTGGGCGCGCGGCTGCTCTACGCGGACGGGCGGCTGCAGCATGCCGGGCTCGGCCCCCAGCGGCTCGCCACCGCGCATCTGTGGCTGCGGCGGCGGCGGGTCGAGGGCACCTATCAGGATTGGGCGCTCGTCCAGCGCGAATGGTCGGTGGTGACGGGCGCGGTGTTCGCGACGCGGCGCTCGCTGATGGAGCAGGTGGCGGGCTTCGACGAGCTCTTCTCGGTCGAGTTCAACGACGTCGATCTGTGCCTGCGGCTGCGCATGCTCGGCTACCGCATCGTCTGCGCGCCGCGGGCGGAGATGGTCCACGCCGAAAAGGCGTCGCGCGGCGACACGCTCCCGCCGGGCGAGGACCTGGCGCGCTTCCTCGCGCGCTGGGGCCCGTGGCTGGCGCACGACCCCGCCTGGCACCCGGGCCTCGACCGCACCCGCCTCGACATGGCGCCGCTGCCCGACGAGGGCGCGTGGTATCGATGAGCGCGGCGCGGCACCGCGGTCCCGCTACACCAGCTGCCAGTTGGCCGACGGGATGAGCTTGTAGGCAAGCGACCCTTCGTTGCGCGCGAGCGCGCGGTACTGATGTAGCGACAGGAGGATGATCCGACCCGATCGGGCGTCGGGCGCGGAGAGGCAACGTGCCGCCGCGCGCGTTATCACGCCCGGTCCCGTGACCTGCCAGATGTCCGGACGGCGCCCTTCCGCAACGCTTGCGCGGATCGCCTGCGTGCAATTCTCGAAGGCGTATCGCATCACGCGGCTATCCCTGCGGCATGCCAGAAAGAAATTGTGCAGATAGCCCGGCGTGTCCCCCGACAGAACGGTAAGCAGCTCACTCTCGATCCCTGTCGGCAGCAGGGAGCCGAAGCTGGCGAGGCATAGTTCGTCCGCATCCACCCAAATCCCGCCATGCTTGAGAAGATAGGCGATACGGAAATAGTCCGCCTTCATCGCGACATGATGGCAAGCATCGAAGACGTCCAAGGTCGCAGCGTCGAACGCGGACAAGAAGAATTGCCTTGCCTCCTCAAGATCGAACGTCTTGTGGCGAGCCA
Organism: uncultured Sphingomonadaceae bacterium; assembly: GCA_964250685.1. GTDB lineage: Bacteria > Pseudomonadota > Alphaproteobacteria > Sphingomonadales > Sphingomonadaceae > Sphingomonas_I. The sequence continues at coordinate 8,709 of CAXUGZ010000009.1, read as the reverse complement.
GAGGATGAAGGCGTCTCCAGCTGTCCATGGTGCGCGCTACGTCATACGGTATCTCGGGCTTGTCCCAGAACTGCACGATCTGAACCGCATCGTGTCCATCGTGCGCGTCGCCGCGCATCAGGCCGCCCGCTCGCGTTTCCTTGAAATGCGCGGCCGTTACGAAGCCGGCTGGCGGCACCGCCGTCGGGGCCTGTGCCATCCAAGCGGCGCAATACCGTCTCAGCTCGTCGCCTCGGCCCAGTATCAACAGACTGACGGCCTTGATGTAGCGCAGTTCCTCCGACTCTTGTCCGATCGAGCTGCGGTTCAGAAGATCGACAACAGCGGCGTAGCGGCCCAACTCGTGCGTCATCAATGCTAGCGCATCGTCGAACTCGCGCGCGCCGCCGTGCAGCCAAGTCAACGAGCGGAGAAAGCTCACCGCGGCGGCGGGGCCTTCCTGCCGCGCGACGATCCGGGCGCACAGCCAAAACGCGGGGAAGGAATGGGGAGTTTCGCGCATCAAGCCTTCGCAGATCTGGCGCGAGACGCGCAGGCGGCCCAAGCTCGAAAGCTTGATCGCCAACTCCCACAGCCGAGCACGCAGGTCGTCCGTCGAGCGGCGGGAGCGAAGCATTTCCAGCGCCTCGGCATGCTGTCGGCGGTAGCGCGTCACCGCGATCTGGCGCGCGCTGGCCCACCAATCGGGCAGGTTCTCCGGAAGATCGCGGATGGAATGGAATGCCAGGTCCAGCCAGTCGACATGGGTATAGGCCGCCGCCGCGTTGACGCGCATCTCGTAGCTGGCGGGATCGCGATCCACCGCCTTGGCGATGTATTGCGCGGCCGTGACGAGGCGTCCGCTCGCCTCCGCCAGCTGGTAAAGCCGCATCAGAGGCCATGGGCTGTCGGCGTCTAGCGCTGATGCCCGTTCGAGATCGGCCTCGGCGGCGATCAGCTCGCCGAGCTCACGGAGCAGTCCGGATCGTGCCTCCAGCGCAGCAGCGGTCTCGACCCCGGCAGCGATCAGGCCGCCATATTCGTCAAGTGCGCCCTGGAGGTCGCCGGCCGCTTGGAGCTGCCTGGCGGCGGCGAAGGGATCGGCCAAGGCGCGTTCCTCGATGAGATGGCGTTCGGGCGGGAGCTCCGCGGGGCGCTAAAGCCCGCCGAAACGGGGTGCAAGGCTGCTGTCGCTGCCGGTACTGGCGACGGCGCATGGGCCTGTCGCCATGACATGCTCCAATGGGCGCGCGCGATTGACTCGGCCCGAGGGTATCGCTTTGAAGGTACGATGGAGCCCGACAGCATCATGGCAGACGGCAACCCTGCTGGAGCGCTCGAACGCCTCGGCCTTGCACCCGCCGAGCTGGTCGCGCGCTTCGAGAGCCTGGGGGAGAATTGCGAGCTGGGCGAGGTGCAGCGCCGGTTCGGCGCCGAGCCGCTCGGGCTGTTCCGCTGGTCGAACCCGTCTCCCGAGGCGATCCTGCGGGGGCTCGAGCATGACTTCGCCGATCTGGGGCGGAACGCCCGCGTCGAGCTCAATGGTGAGACGCCGCTCGCCGAGTGGATCCTGTTCGAGCCCGATTATCAGCTGATGCAGCACACGCACGTCCGCGAGGGGGAGTTGCCACAGGACGTCGTGGAACGCCAACAGCTCGGTCGCTTCCACCTCCTGCGCCGCAAGCTGCTCGAGGATATCGAGCAGGCGAACAAGATCTTCGTCATCAAGTCGCAGCACGATCTGCCGCTCGAGACGGTGACGCGCATCGCGCGCGCGCTGCGGCGCAAGGGCCCGACATGGCTGCTATGGGTGGTGGCGGACGAGGAGCCGGGCCGCGTCGACCTCGTCGAGGAGGGGTTGTTGCGCGGCCGGATCGATTACCTGCTGCGGACCGCCTTCAACGGCGCCTCGTTCGCCAATTGGCTGACGCTGCTCGCCAACGCATTCGAGCTGGTCTCGTCGCTTGGCGACGCCGGGGCATGCCCGCCGCCGCGCGTTCAGGACGCGCCAGCCTAGCCGAGCTTCGCGTGGATCGCATTCGCGAGATCGCCGATATTGGCGAGGCCCTCGATCTCAGAGGTCCTGAACTTCACCCCGAACCGATCCTCCACCGCGACGATCAGGCTGATGTGCTTGATCGAATCCCACCCGGCGATATCCTCGGCGGTGGTGTCGGGGGTCAGCGTGATCGATTCGTCGCCGAACAGATCGTGGAAGATTTCCGTCAGCCCGGCGATGATCTCGGTGCGGTCCATGTCATTCCTCTTCGATCCTGAGCGGCAGGTCGGCGGGCTGCCAATCCGTCAGATCGAGCTCGTAGAGCGCGTCCTCCCCGTCGGGGGCAAGCGCGGAAAAGCCGAGCCTGGCATAATGGTCCGCCACCATCGCGTTCTTGGCGGTGCGCCGATAGCGGCCGACGAGGCGCGTCGCGCCCAGCGCGCGCGCCTGCACGACCACCAGCGCCAGCGTCGCCTGCTCCACCCGGCGGCCGAGCACGCGGCAGCTCATCAGCCAGGTGTCGATCTCGACCCGCCCCTCGCCGCGCAGGCGCCCGATCACCACCGCGATGATGCCGTTGTCGCCGAAGCGGTCGGTCAGGCGGAGCTGGAGGCCGAACGCGCGCGCGTCCGCGATCACCGCCGCCACCTCCTCCTCGCCGTAGCGGATGGTGGTGAGGTTGAACTGGTTGGACTTGTTGATCAGCTGGGTGACGCGCTTGAGCCCGGTGCGGTCGAACCGCCGCCACAGCAAGGCCATGTCGAGCGAGCGCAGATACGCGTCCATGTCGGTGGTCGAGGCGGCGAGCGTCTCGCGCTGGCGGTTGGCGCGATATTGGGCGGTACGCGCGCGATCCTCCCGCGTCACGCCCAGCCCCTCGAAATAGCCCGCGTCGCCGATGCAGCGCGCGAACAAGGCGGGATCCTCGGGCAGCTCGGGCACCGTCACCATCGGCAGCTCGCGGCGGATCAGGTTGCGCTCGAACGGATTGTCGTCGGCGAAGACCAGCGCGTCGAGCCCGATGTTGAGGCTGCGCGCGATCTCGCGCAGGTTGGCGGCCTTGTCGTTCCAGTTGGCGATGAATGCGGCTATGTCGCCGCGTCGCAGCACCATCTCGGGATGCGCGTCGAACGCCTCGAGCGCATTGGCCTCGTCGTTCTTCGAGCAGACCGCGAGGATCACGCCGCGCCGCGCCAGCGCCAGCGCGTAGGATTGGAAGGCGGCGAACGCCTCGCCCAGCGCGCTCCCCTGGCCGATGACGATGCCCTCCAGCCCGTCGTCGCCGATCACGCCCCCCCAGACGGTGTTGTCCAGATCGAGCACGAGGCATTTGGCGCTGCGTCCCTGGCCGGCGGCGAGCAGGCGCGCCACCAGCTCGCCGTAGATCGGTGCGGCGAGCGGGGTGACCTCCTGCCTGGCGCGCAGCCACAGCACCGGATCGTGCCACGCCGCGATCCCCTCCTGCGCGGCGCGCGTGTCGAGCGTGAGCAGGTCGGCGCCGTGGTCGCGCGCCGCCTGGGCGAGCGCCGCGTTGAGCCGCGGCGCGAGCGCGGCGGGCGATCCGGGCAGCCGGTCCTCGTTGAGCCCGAGCAGCGGCGTGAACACGGGCAAGGCAGTCTGCTGGAGGACCTGGCAGCGGAACGCGTCCCGCACGCTCGCCCATAGCCCGCGCAGCTCGTCCAGCGTGTCGCCCAGCGCGGCCTCGGCGCCCGCCTCGTCCAGCGCGGGATCGGCGCGACGCAGCAGATGGTGCGCGTCGAACGCGAACAGCACCGCGTCGGGCGCGAACGCGTGGAGCGCGGAGCCGCGATCCGCCAGCTCCTGCAGATACTGCCCGTAAGCGGGCTGGTAGGTCGTCACCCACAGCCCACGGCGCAGCGCCGCGACGCGGATCGGGCCAAGCAGGTGGTCGAGCGTCGACGAGCCGAGCACCGCCAGCCGCACCGGCCGGGTGGCGAGCCCCGCCGGCGGCGCCTCCCCGAACAGGCGCAAGAGCGCGCGGTCGAGCCGGCCCGCGCGCAGGAAATCGAAGCGCGTGTTCGCCAGCGCGACCAGCATCTCCCACGCGCTGGGGTCGACGGGCGCGAGCCGCTCGATCGCGCCGATGCGCGCGCTCCAATCGTCCACCGGCGGCAGCCAATAGAGGTCGAGCGGGCGTTGCGCTGTCATCCGCTTGTCGTTCCCTGCCGCCTCGTCGTGCCCGCTAACGCGCCGCGAGGGCCGGGGGCAAATACTTCCCGATCCGGCATCCGAAAGTCGCCCGGCGCGGCCTCCCCTAGCGCAGATGTTCACGAACGGGTAAGCGGTTCTCCCCGATCAGGGCAACGACACGACCTGGAAATCCTGATGAACCATCCCGGCACGGCGGCGAGCTTTCGGATCATCGACTCGCTCGACCATGCCGACGCGCCGCGCGACACGAATGCCGCCGGCGTGCGGCGCATCCTGTGTCTCAAGCTCGATCATATCGGCGATCTGCTGATCGCAGCACCCGCGCTGATGCTGCTGCGGCGATCGTTTCCCGCCGCGCACATCACGCTGGTGTGCGGGCCGTGGAATGTCGGCCTCGCGCGGCGCCTGGGCGTCGCGGACGAGATCCATGCGGCCACCGTGTTCGCGCAGAACAGCGTCGCCGATCTCGACGGCGGCATGCGCGAGGCGCGGCGCCGCGCGGCGGTCGCCGAGCTGCAGGCGCTCGCGCTCGCGCCGTTCGACCTCGCGATCGACCTGCGCCGCGACGAGGACACGCGCGAGCTGCTCAAGCTGTTCGACGCGCGGCGCTATGCGGGCCTGGGCGATCTGGCGACGTTCAGCTATCTCGACGTGGCCTTGCCGTTCGCGCGCGGGCCCGTCACCGATGGGGCCACGCGCCTGCATCTGCGCCCGCGCGATCTCGATCGCGGCATGGGGCATCGCATCACCGACGCCGGGCTGCACCTCACCGCCGCGATGGGTCAGGTCGATCTCGCGGTGACGACGAGCGCCTTATGGGCGCCGGCGGACGACGGGATCGACGACACGCGCCTGCTCGGCGCCGCGCTGTCGCGGATCGATGCGCGTCCGCTCGATCCGCATGCGCCTCCCGGGGCGCCCGATCTGTCGGTGCCGAAGGAGATTGCGCGCGAGGAGATGAGCTTCAGCCAGGGGTGGCTCGCCTGGGAAAGCTGGGGCCGCTGGTCGAGCGCGCCGACCGCGTGGGTCACCGCGCGCTTCCCCGCGACGGGTCCCGAGGTCGAGCTGCTGGTGCGCGTGCAGGGGCATACCTCGGCGACGCATCCCCGCGCGCTCGTGCAGGTCGCGGGCGGCGGTGCCACGGCGGCGCACGAGTTCAGGCCGGGCAGCGAACCCGAGACGCTGCGGCTGCTCTGCCGGGCCGATCTCTCCCCGCCGATGGCGCGATCCGAGCCGATGCTGCTCCGCGCCGGGCGCTATCGCGGGTGCCTCACGCTGACGCTGGCGCAGGAGGCGGACTGGGAGCCGCTGTCGCTGGTGGTGCGCGGCGCCCGCCTCACCCACGTCGTCGCGCGGCTTGATACGCCCGCGGCGCCGCCGGCGCCGGGCATGCTCGCCTTCCCGTTCGAGCTGGAGATCAGGGACGCGTCCGAGCCGGTGGTGATCGAGATCGCGGCTGACGCCGAACGGCGCACGGGCCGCGTCGGCGTCCTTTCGGTCGAGCTGGAATGCATGCAGGCGCGCCCGGTGGCACTGCCGGTGACGCACATGGAAGCGCAGCTGCTCGATCTCGCGGCGATGGTGGCGCTGCGCTTCGCCCCCCGCTTGATCGCGCCTGAGGACGAGGTGGCGCGCAGCCTGTCCGAACCGCGCGACGGCTCGACCGCGGGCGACGCGGTGCGGCTGCTGCGGCGGCGCCGGATCGGGCATTGGGCCTTCTCGCGCCGCGGCCCGCGCCGCACGATCGGCATCGGCATCGGCGCCAACAAGCAGACCAAGCTCTGGCCAAAGGAATATTTCGTCGATCTGTGCCGCCGGCTGCTTGCGCGTCCCGAAGTGGATCTCGCCTTCTTCGGCGGGCCGGCCGAGGCCGAGGCGGTCCGCGCGCTGATGGACGAGCTGGCGGCGGGCGACCGCGCGGTCGATCTGTGCGGCTGCTGCCGGATCGAGGATCTGGGCGAGGTGCTGGCCGAGCTCGACGGGTTCATCGGGCTCGACACGGGCACGACGCATTTCGCGGGGCGGGTGGGGGTGAAGACCTTCGCGCTGTTCGGCGCCGCGCACGATCCGCGCGAATGGGGCCCGGTCGGCGCGAGCAGCGCGTGGGCGAGCGTCGACGTTCCCTGCGGCCAATGCTTCAAGGCGGAGCTCAGCCAGTGCGGTGCAGCCCTGCGCTGCATGACGATGCTCACGCCGGCGGAGGTATGGCCGCTCGTCGAACGGCAGCTTTTGTGATCGAGGTTGGTTGTTGCGCGCGCGGCATGCGCTAAGCTGTAACCGTGGGCAGGGGCGCCCGCCGGGTCGTCGGTCGCGGGGAGCGGGATGAGGCGAAGACAGGTCAAGGTGGTCGGCAATTGCCAGGCGAACGCGCTCGGCAACTTCTACCGCGACTTCGTCGGCGCGCCCAATTGCGAGGATGTCGTCGTGGTCGACGATCTCGGCCTGGACGCGCCCGCGTTGCGTGCGGCATGTGCGGGCGCCGACCTGCTGATCGTGCAGGAGCGCGATTTCAAACATGGTCTGTCGCGCGAGGAACTCGGCGGCGGCGTCGAAGTGTTCCGTTTCCCGCTGATCATGGCCGGCTTCCTGTGGCCCTTCGCCAACGAGCCGCACGTCCACAACGTGCCCGAGCGTCCGATCTCCGACGGGCCCTATCCCTCGCAGATGAGCGACAGCTTCCTCAACCGCCTGATCACCAAGGGCGTCTCGCCCGAGGACGCGCTCGAACAATATCTCGCGCTCGACATCGCCAAGGCGGCGAGCCTCGATCGCATGACCGAGATCTATCTCGATCGGCAGCGGGAGCGCGACGCGGCGACGGGCTTCTCGATCGCGCCCGCGATCGAGGCGCGCTTCCGCACCGAGAAGCTGTTCCTCACCGCCGAGCATCCCGAGGCGAACATCTTCGCGTTGGTCGCCGGGCAATTGTTCGCGGCGATGGATGTGCCGGCCGACGTCACGCGCGCCGCGCTCGAATCGCTGGTCCGCTCGCCATTCCCGCCTACCGAGTTGCCGCTCCATCCCGGCGTCATCGCGCATTTCGGCCTGACCTTCGCCGATGCGGACACGCGCTACACCTATGCGGACGAAGGCCGCTTCACCTTCGCCGAATATGTGCTGCGCTACATGCGCTACGAGAACAATCCGATCCTCCGCCACGCGATCTACATGGCGTCGCACGGCGATCCCGCGGCGACGCTGGTGGAGCTGGACAGGGGGCTCGCTTTATCCCCGCGCTCGGCGGGCGGGCTGCGCGTCAAGGCGGCGCTGCTCGAACGGCTCGGCCGGCGCGCCGAGGCGGCTGCCGTGTGCCGCGAGGCGATCGGCATCGATCCCGACGATCCCGACGGCTATGTCGATCTCGCGTATCGGCTGATGCACGACGGCAGACACGGCGAGGCCGAGGAAATGGCGCTGAAGGCGGTGGCGATGGTGCCGAACCATGCGCCAGCACAGCTCGTGCTCGCCGAGACGCTGATGTATGCGGGCCGCATCGAGGAGGCGATGGCGCCCGCCATGATCGCCACCCGCCTGATGCCGGGACGCGCGCAGAATTATCGGCTGCTTGCCATGGCGCTGGCGATGGCGGGAGACTTCGCGCGGGCGGAGGGCTTCGCGCGGCGCGGCATGCTGATCGAGCCGAACGTGGCCGATCACCGCAACCTCGTCGCCGAGGTGATGGAACGGCAGGACAAGCGCGTCGAGGCGATCGAGCTGCTGGAAGAGGGGGTCGCGATCGGCTGCGACAACGACCAGACCTATTCGCTGCTCGGCAATTTCTGGCAGCGCGAGGGCGCGCTCGATCGTGCCGAGGCGGCGTTCGGCCGGGGCGCCGCGCTGCATGGCGATCTGCGGCCGGACCTTGCCGCCTGCCTCGCGGCCGTGCGCGCGCTGCGCGAACTCGCGGCCTGAGCGATCAGCTCGGCGCGGTGTTCGCGGCGGCCATCAGCGCGATGCAGCTGCGCGGGATTTCGCGCTCCAGGGTCACCGAGGCGGCAAGCAGCGCGCCGTTGCGCGCGATCCACGCGCACCGTTCGTCATTGGCGCGGCACCAGTCGATCCGCTCGGCGAGATCGGACAGGTCGGCCTTGACCGGAACGTAGTGCACCCAGGCGCGCAGCCGATCATAATACCATTGCTCGTAGGGCGTCTCGACCTTGAGCACGCAGCAGCCGAGGATGAGCTT
>CAXUGZ010000009.1:0-363 GCA_964250685.1 uncultured Sphingomonadaceae bacterium | reverse complement strand
GTCGGCACGGCACCGGAGATCGTCGGCTTGCTCTCGTTCATGAACCGGCACAGCGGCTCGGCCTGCAACCACCGGTCGGGCATGCACAGCGAGGCGCCGCTCATCAGGGAGGCGTAGACGAGCCCCCAGGCGTTGGCGTGGCCGTCGATGTCGACCGCATAGCGATAGTCGCCATGCCGGATCATCGGCCAGCGCTCGCCCCCCAGCCCGTGCTGGGCGATGCAGGCGGCGATCTGCTCGGGCGGGAACACGCTCGCCATCGTGCTGTGCACGTCGAAGATCGCCACGTCGGTCATGGGGATGGCGCGGCAGGCGAGCGCGAGCCGCACGCGCGGTATCTCCGCCGCGGATCCGTAGGGGCCG
>CAXUGZ010000008.1:3439-17835 GCA_964250685.1 uncultured Sphingomonadaceae bacterium | reverse complement strand
CTCGCTCGGCCCGCGCATCCTGCGCGCCGAGACCGCGGTCGCCGCCGCGATCGCAGTATGGATGAGCCAGGCGGGGGACTGGTAAGTTCCTCCCCAGCTTTTGCTGGGGAGGGGGACCGCACGAAGTGCGGTGGAGGGGCATCTTCCCACGAAAGGGAAGCGTCTCGATCGAGCAGGGATGCCCCTCCACCACGCCGCGTGGCGGCGCGGTCCCCCTCCCCCGCGAAAGCCGGGGAGGAACTTCGGCGCTGGCGTCCCCCTCATCGCGCCGCTAAAGGCCGCGCGCATGACGACGCGCGCCTCCGATGCCGGCCCCGATCCGCTGATTTCGGGCCGCGCCGACCTGATCGAGGTGTTCGCCAAGGGCGAGAAGCCCAAGGAGCGCTGGCGCATCGGCACCGAGCACGAGAAGTTCGTCTACCGCCATGCCGATCACCGCGCGCCCTCCTACGAGGAGAAAGGCGGCATCCACGCGCTGCTGATCGGGCTCACCCGCTACGGGTGGGAGCCGGTCTACGAGGGCGGCAACATCATCGCGCTGGCGGGGCCGGACGGCAATGTCAGCCTCGAGCCGGCGGGGCAGTTCGAGCTGTCGGGCGCGCCGCTCGACAACCTCCACCAGACCTGCGCCGAGGCGGGGCGGCATCTCGCCCAGGTCAAGGAGGTCGGCGAGATGCTGGGGATCGGCTTCCTCGGCATGGGCTTCTGGCCCGACAAGACGCGCGCCGAGCTGCCGATCATGCCCAAGGGCCGCTACGCGATCATGCTGCGCCACATGCCGCGCGTCGGCGATCTCGGGCTCGACATGATGCTGCGCACCTGCACCATCCAGACCAACCTCGACTATCGGTCCGAGGCGGACATGGTGAAGAAGTTCCGCGTCAGCCTCGCGCTCCAGCCGCTCGCCACCGCCTTGTTCGCCAATTCGCCGTTCAAGGAGGGCAAGCCCAACGGCTTCCTCTCCTATCGCAGCCATATCTGGACCGACACCGATCCGCACCGCACGGGCATGCTGCCGTTCGTGTTCGAGGACGGCTTCGGCTATGAGCGGTACGCCGATTACATGCTGAACGTGCCGATGTACTTCGTCTATCGCGACGGCGGCTATATCGACGCGGCGGGGCACGATTTCCGCGACTTCCTCGAGGGCCGGCTGTCGGTGCTGCCGGGCGAGCGGCCGCGCGTCGCCGACTGGGTCGATCATCTGTCGACCGCCTTTCCCGAGGTCCGGCTCAAGAGCTTCCTCGAGATGCGCGGCGCGGACGGGGGACCGTGGAGCACGATCTGCGCGCTGCCCGCCTTCTGGGTGGGGCTGCTGTACGACGACGATGCGCTCGACGCGGCGTGGGACGAGATCAAGCACTGGACGATCGAGGACCATCACCGCATCCGCGCCGAGGTGCCGACGCTCGGCCTCGCCGCGCGCGGACCGCGCGGCCGGACGCTCCAGGAACTGGGGCGGCAGGTGCTCGACATCGCGCATGGCGGGCTCGCGGCGCGCCGCCGGCTCAACGGATCGGGCGACGACGAGACCGGCTTCCTCGATCCGCTGCGCCGGATCGTCGAGAGCGGCAAGGCCCCCGCCCAGCGCCTGCTCGACCTCTACCACGGCGAATGGGCCGGCGACATCACGCGCATCTACGACGAGATGAGCTTCTAGCGGGAAGTTCCTCCCCCGCCGGGGGAGGGGGACCGCCGTCCTGAGCTTGTCGAAGGGCGGTGGTGGAGGGGTATCCCCGGGACGGGCGAAGCGCCTCATCCGCACCCTCGACACCCCTCCGTCGCGCTTACGCGCGCCACCTCCCCTTGCAGGGGAGGAACCGATCTGGGTGGCTCGCCTTGGACACGTATCAGCCGCGCGAAACACCCTTGCACCGCCCTCGCAAAGCCGGCCATGCTGCGCGCATGAAGCTCGCCCTCCTCCCCCTCGCCCTCCTCCTCGCCCCGCTCGCCGCGCCGCTCGGCGCCGCCGCGCCGGCGGGTCCGTCGCGCACCTTCACCGCCGCCGACCTGTTCGGGCTTGAGGTGGCGAGCGATCCGCAGATCAGCCCCGACGGCACCCGGATCGTCTACGTCCGCAAGTCCAACGACATCATGACCGATCGCGCGCGATCGACGCTGTGGCTGATCGACGTGAAGAGCGGGCAGCAGTCGCCGCTCGTCGCGGGCCCCGGTTCGCATGGCGGCGCGCGCTGGTCGCCCGACGGGACACGGCTCGCCTACACCTCCACCGCCGATGGCGGGGGCGCGCAGATCTACGTGCGGTGGATGGCGAACGGCGCCACCGCGCGCATCACGACGCTGCCGACCACGCCGCGCGGCATCGCCTGGTCCCCCGACGGGACGATGCTCGCCTATCTGCTGAGCGTGCCCGCGCCCCCCGCGACGCTCGGGAGCCCCGGCACGCCCAAGCCCGAGGGCGCGCAATGGGCGCCCCCGCTGCAGGTGATCGACAAGCTGGTCTATCGCGGCGACGAGGGCGGCTACAGCGTGCCCGGCTACGACCATGTCTTCGTGGTCGCGTCCGACGGCGGCGCGCCGCGCCAGCTGAGCTTCGGCGCGTTCGACGAGGACGGACCGCTCTCATGGAGCCGCGACGGGCGGCGCATCCTGTTCAGCAGCAACCGCGCGCCCGATGTCGAGCGCAACCCGCTGATGAGCGACATCTACGCGCTCGACGTGACCAGCGGCGCGCTGACCCAGCTCACGCGCCGCGCGGGGCCCGACGGGCAGGCGATCGTCTCGCCCGAGGGCGCGCACGTCGCGTATGTCGGCTTCGAGGACAAGTTCCTCGGCAACCAGAACGCGCTGCTGTCGGTGATGGACCGCGACGGCGGCAACGATCGCGTGCTCACCGCCCGGCTCGACCGCAGCGTGCACAGCCCCTTGTGGTCGGGCGACGGCAAGGCGGTGTACGTCGCCTATGACGATCGCGGCGGCACCAAGGTGGCGCGCGTCGGGCTCGACGGCTCGATCCGCACCGCCGCCGAGGGGCTGGTCCAGTCCGCGCTCGACCGGCCTTATGCCGGGGGCAGCTTCTCGGTCGCGCACGACGGCACGGTCGCCTTCACCGGCGGCACGCCGTACCGCCCCGCCGACGTGATGATCGCGCGCGGCGGCACCGCGCGGCGGCTGACTCGCCTCAACGAAGACGTGCTCGCCGCCAAGAGCCTTGCGCAGGTGCACCCGTTCGCGGTCGTGTCATCGGTCGACAAGCTGCCGATCGACGCGTGGATGGTGACCCCGCCGGATTTCGATCCCGCGCGCAAATATCCGATGATCCTGGAGATCCATGGCGGCCCGTTCGCCGCCTACGGTCCCTCCTTCTCGACCGACGACCAGCTCTATGCGGCGGCGGGCTATGTCGTGGTCTATGCCAATCCGCGCGGGAGCACCTCCTATGGCGAGGCGTTCGCCAACCAGATCCACCATTCCTATCCCGCGCACGATTATGACGACCTTATGTCGGTGGTCGACGCCGCGATCGCGCAGGGCCATGTCGATGCGGAGCGGCTGTACGTCACGGGCGGATCGGGCGGCGGGCTGCTCACCTCGTGGATCGTCGGCAAGACCAACCGCTTCCGCGCCGCCGCCGCGCAGAAGCCGGTGATCGACTGGTCGAGCTTCGTGCTCACCGCCGACCAGACCAACTTCTTCGCCCGATACTGGTTCGGCAATTTTCCGTGGGAGGACCCGCAGGGTTATTGGGCGCGATCGCCGCTGAGCCTGGTCGGCAACGTCAAGACGCCGACCCTGGTCGTGGTCGGGAGCAACGATTTCCGCACACCGGTGACCGAGGCCGAGCAATTCTACACCGCGCTGCAGCTGCGCGGCGTGCCGACCGCTTTGGTCAAGGTGCCGGGCGCCAATCACGAGGACCTGGCCGGGCGCCCGTCGCAATCGGGCGCCAAGGCGGCCGCGATCCTCGCCTGGTTCGCGCGCTATGGCGGCGAGACGGCCAAGCCCTGAGCGCGGGCGAATGGATCGCCGGACGCTGCTCGCGATGCTCGCCGCTTCCGCCTTCGCGCCGGGGGCACCGGCGGCACGCATCGCCCCGCCCGACGCGCGCGTCAACGATGCCGCGATCCGCTGGCCGATCGGCGGCGGGCGCGTGCTGCACGGCTATATGGCGATCCCAGCGCGTGCGCGCGGCCGCCAGCCCGCCGTGCTGGTAATCGGCGACGGAGCGGCGGACGCGCTGCGCGCGACGGCGCGCGCGGTGGCGCAGGCGGGCTTCGTCGCGTGCGCACCCAACGGGCCGTTCGCGCCCGGCGAGGCGATCGCCGCCGACATGGATGCGACCGCCCGCTGGCTCGCCGGCAATGCCTATGCCACGGGCAAGGTCGGCGCGATCGGATCGGGCGCGGGCGCGGCGATCGTCGCGGGGCTGGCGGAGCGGCGCAGCCTGGCGGCGGCGGTGACGTTCGGCGGCGCGGTATCCGCGGGCACGCGCGCGCCGTTGCTGCGCTTCGTCCCCGACGCGCGCGGCGACCGCTGGGTCTCGGCCGGCGCCGGCGCGTCGGCCACCAGTCTGGACTGGGCCGACGCCTGGGCGCGGGCAGCGTCCTTCCTGAGGGAGCAGCTCACATGAGCAGACGAAAGGGCCCGGCGGATCGCTCCGCCGGGCCCTGAACGCGCTGGGTAGAGGTTTACCGCCCGCCTTAGCGGCGGTCGCCCATGAAGCGCAGCAGGAACATGAACATGTTGATGAAGTCGAGGTACAGCTGCAGCGCGCCCATCACCGCCGACTTGCCGACAAGCGCGGTTCCCTGCACCTGGAAGTAGGTGCTCTTGATCCGCTGCGTGTTGTACGCGGTCAGGCCCGCGAACAGCAGCACGCCGAGCATGCTGATCGCCAGATCGAGCCCGGTCGAGCGCATGAACATGTTGATCACCATCGCGATCAGGATACCGAACACGCCCATGATGAGGAAGCTGCCGAAGCCCGTCAGGTCACGCTTGGTGGTGTAGCCCCACAGGCTGAGCGACGCGAACGCGGCGGCGGTGGCGAAGAAGGTCTGCGCGACCGAGGCGCCGGTATAGATCAGCAGGACAGTCGACAGCGACAGCCCCATCAGCACCGCATAGGTCCAGAACAGCGCCTTGGCCGTCCCCTCGCTGATGCGCGCGATGCCGAAGCTCAGCCACATCACGATGCCGAGCGGCGCCAGCATCACCACGTAGCCAAGCCCCGAGGGCCGGCCCTGCGGATTGAACAGCAGCGCCATGTACGGGCTGTTGGCGAACAGCAACGCGACGATGCCCGTCAGCAGCACGCCCGACGCCATGTAATTGTAGACGGAAAGCATGTAGGACCTGAGACCCGCATCATATGCGGCCCCGCGCACGCCGACGGCGGCCGGCCTCGCAGCGGTCGCCCAGGGGTCGGACCAGTTTGCCATCTCGAACAAGCTCCTTTGACGCCACGACGGCGTTGATTGGGAATATCGGACGGTCCGCTCCGCTTTTCAAGCGAAAGCGCTCGCCGAGGGCGCGATCCCGCGCGCAACGCGTGGGCGTGCGGCGGCCGTCCATCGTTTCACGGCCCCCATCCTCCGTGCGGACATCGGCTTGACGACCATCGCGGGACCATCGACAATCGCGCGATGATGGACATTGCCCGTCTGCCGGATGGGTTGGGGCCCGGCATCTTACGCGCACGGACACCGCGCCGGTGATCGCCGCCACGCCGGTGCTCATCCCCGGCACCATATGCGACGCGCGGCTGTGGACCGATCGGGTGCGCGACGCGCTGCCCGGCGCGATCGACGCGCACGTGACGCGCGATGCGAGCATCGAGGCGATGGCGTCGCGCGCGCTTGCCGCCGCTTCCGGGCCGCTGCTGCCGGTCGGTTCCAACCGATCCGACGCCGCGCTGCCGGCGCTGGTGCGCGACATGGCGATGGCGCTCGGCCCCGACATATTCGTGGCGCAGAGCGAAGCGCTGCGCACGCGGCGCGACCTGCGCCCGGTCGTGCCGGCGCTCGCGTCCCCCCTGCTCGTCGCGTGCGGCGCCGAGGACCGGCTGTGTCCGCCCGCAGGGCATCGCACGCTCGCGCAATCGGCGCCGGGCGCGACGCTGCACGTGATCGAGGGCGCCGGGCACATGCTGCCGCTCGAGCAGCCGGCGCGCCTCGCGTCGATCATCCGGCAATGGAGGGAAGCTGCATGACTGCTCCGCTGGTCCGCCATTGCGACGTCCGGCTGACGCCCGATCCGGCGCGGACCGTGCTGCGCCCCTTCACGCTCGGCTATCCGGAAGGCTTCGATCCCGGCCGATCGCGCGGCGCGTGCATCGTCGCGCGCATCATGACGCTCGACGATGCCGGGCTCGACCGGGAGATCGAACGCACGATCGCGCCGCTGCGCAGACGGCATGAGCGCGTGGACGATCTGCTGGCCGAGCGGCTCGAGCAGGTCTCCTCGTGCCTTCCCCCGGATACGCCGGTGAACGCCAAGCAGCGCCTCCTGATCGGCGCCTATTTCACCGAGGAATATTCCTTCGAATCGGCGGCCCTGTTCAACCCGAGCATCGTGCGCCATCCCGATCACGCGGACAGCGCGGACGGCGCGCTGCGCTTCGTGCTGTCGCTGCGCGGGATCGGCGAGGGCCATGTCTCCTCGCTGACCTTCCGGACGGGCATCTGGCATGCCGACGGCACCGTCGCCATCGACGATCCCGGCGCGTTCGCCGTCGGTCCCAAGGTCCGGCGCGACACGCTCGCCAACGGCCGGATGCGCGCGCACCTGGAATGCGGCGGCGCAGGCGACATCTCGGAGACGGTGATCTTCCCGTTCATGCCGAGCCAGGGGCGCGGGATCGAGGACATGCGCCTGGTGGAGTTCACCGACGGCGACGGCCGGACCACCTATCGCGGCACCTTCACCGCGTTCAGCGGGTCGGAGGTGCGGCAGGGGCTCATCCAGACCTCCGACTTCAAGACCTTCGAGATGCGCGGGGTGGAGGGCGATCTCTACGGCGCCAAGGGCATGGCGCTGTTCCCGCGCATGATCGGCGGCCGCTACGCGATGCTGTCGCGCCAGGACAATGAGAGCGTCTGGCTGGTGTTCTCGGACGATCTCTACCAGTGGAGCGGGGGCGCCAAGCTGCTCAGCCCGCTCTACCCCTGGGAATATATCCAGATGGGGAATTGCGGCTCGCCGATCGAGATCGAGGAGGGTTTCCTCGTCCTCACCCACGGCGTGGGAGGCGTCCGCACCTACAGCATGGGGGCGGCTTTGCTCGACAAGGACGATCCATCGAAGGTGATCGGGCGGCTGCCGACCCCGCTGCTCGAGCCGGGCGACGAGCGCGACGGCTATGTGCCCAACGTGGTCTATAGCTGCGGCGGGCTGGTCCGCGATCGCACTTTGCTGCTGCCGTTCGCGGTGGCGGACAGCTTCACGCGCTTCGCGACGGTCGCGCTCGACGATCTCCTCGCGCGCATGGTCTGACGCTACATCGGCACCGCGCGCAGGTGCACCGGCCGCCTGGACCCGGCCGGCGGCTCGCCCATTCCCTCCGCCTGCAGGACCCACAGCTTGCGAAACGCGCCGTTCTCGCGCTGCAGGAGGTGCTGCGGCGAACCGTCCTCGACGATGCGGCCGTCCTCGACCACCAGCACGCGATCGAACGTCACGATCGTCGACAGGCGATGCGCGACCGCGAGCACGGTGCGGTTCGCCATCAGCCGGTCCAGGCCCTGCTGGACCTCGAGCTCCGAGCCGGTATCGAGCGCGGAGGTCGCCTCGTCGAGCAGGACGATGTGCGAATCCTTGAGAAAGGCGCGCGCGATGCCGATGCGCTGGCGCTGGCCGCCGGACATGTTGGTGCCGCGTTCGCCGACGACGCTGTCATAGCCTTGCGGCAGCAGCGCGATGAAATCGGCGCAGCCCGCCGCCTCCGCGGCCCGGCGGACGTCCGCGTCGCTCGCGGTCGCGCGGGCGACGCGGATATTCTCCAGGATCGTGCGGTGGAACAGGAGCACCTCCTGCGGCACGACCGCGATCGCCTCGTGCAGGCTTTCCTGCGTCACCGCATGGATCGGCTGGCCATCGACGAACACGGCGCCCGCCTGAGCATCGTGGAAGCGCTGGATGAGCTGGAGGATCGAGGACTTGCCCGCTCCCGAGGCGCCGACGATGCCGACCTTCTGCCCGGCCTGGATCTCGAACGAGAGGTCGTGCAGCACGGGCCGATGGGGATCATAGCCGAAGGTCACGCGATCGAGGCGCAGCGTGCCCCGCTCGACGCGCAGCGGCGGCGCGCCGGGCGCGTCCAGGAGCGTCTGCGGCACGCCGATGATCTCCAGCGTCTCCCCGAGATAGCTGAACTGCTGGCTCATATCGATCAGCGCCATGGCGAGATCGCGCGCGCCGTAGAGCATGCGGAACGTCATCGCGCTGATGATGACGACGTCGCCGGTGGTGATCGCGCCTTCGGACCAGCGGTGGATCGCCCACAGGAGCGTGCCGCCCACCAGCAATGCCAGCGCGATGTCGTGCAGGCCGCGGATGCGCTCGACGAAGAACCAGCCGCGGCGCTGCGCTTCCGCCTCCGCCTCGAAGAAGGTCTCGAGGCGCGCGAGCTCGCGTTTGCGCGCCGCGAACGCCTTGACCAGCCAGATGTTGCCGATGAGGTCGACGAGCTCGCCCCCGACGATCCCGGCGCGCCGTGCGAACTCGCGGTGGTAGAGCCGGCCGCGCAGGCCGAGCGCCACGAGCGCGCACGTCACGACCATGAAGGTGAGGCCGAGCAGGATCGACATCCGCACGTCGATCGAGAGGAAGATGATCAGCGCGCCCGCGAACGCGATCAGCGGCGGCATGATCTCGAGCAGGATGCGGTGAATGATCGCCCCGAAGCTGCCCGCCAGCGCGGACAGGCGGTGCCCGAGCGCGCCCGCGCGCTCGTTGTAGAAGAACGGCAGCTGGTGCCCGATCAGATATTCGAACATGTCGAGGCGGATGCGCACGCCCGACGCCACGGTCGCGCGCCCCAGCATCAACGCCGCGGTGCGCTGCAGCACGCATTCCGCCGCGACCATCCCGACGAACCAGGCGAGCATGACGTGGAGCCCGGCCGCCGCATGCGATGCGTCGGTCATGCGATCGATCAGCAGCTTCATCGCATATTGCACGCCGACGGCGCTCGCCGAGCCCGCGACCACGATCGCGGCCAGCATCGCAAACGTCAGCCAGCGATCGGCGACATAATGCGCGATGAAGCGCGCCGGACTGGCGAGAAACGACAAGCGAGCATGCTCCCACGGCTGGTGCATTGCAGCATCTAACCGATGAGAGCGCCTTTGGACACCGTCCGCATGAACCCGTGCCGCCGCGGCTTATGCTACAAGGTGGATTCGCGATTTCCGGCGTTGGCCGACAGTCGCGCAAAGACGCCGAGCAGGTCGGCGGCGCTCGCCGCATCGATCGCGCCGGCGGCGATCTCCGCCGGCGACCACAGCAACGACGGCGCCTGGTCGTCAAGCATTTCCCATTGCGGGAACAACCGCTGGTTGACCGTATCGGTCAGAAGCAGCCGGATATCGGCATGGCGATCGTCGACGGTGATTCGCGCATACAGCGCATCGATCGCGGGCGCGGGCCCCTCGATCAGCTGCAGGTACAGGTCATGCCGACAGATCAGCGCCCCGGTGACGTCGTCCCGGCGGTTGTTGCGGCGGGCGCCCGACAGGATGGCGGCGAGGGTCGAGCGATCGAAGCCGAACGGCTGGGAGCGGTAGATCAGCTGCTTCATGGTCGCGTCGCCCCTGCCCAACGCCGCTCAGCCTACGCCGATCTCCGCCAGGGGCAAGATGGTGCGCGCGGGTGCGATGGGGAGGCGACGCATTGTCCCCCGCTGCAACGAGGCTCGATGCGAGCCTCGTGCGTCGCCTCCCGCCTCCCCCCGCGCGCTATGCCAGGCGACGCCGACGGGTCGCGAGCGGATCGGCTCCCGGGCGACGCCGCAGCGCGCCGCCGACCGCGCCGAAGCCGCACACCAGCATCGACCACATTGCGGGCTCGGGCACCGCGCTGCTGAACGTCCCGGTCACCTTGACCGCATCGAGCGCGATATTCGAGGGACCGCCGCCGCCGACAGGCGTCGCATCGAAGAAGGACAACGTCGCCGAGTTGCTGATGGCGATGAAACTCAGCGACTTTCCGGCCGCGAACGTCGGTCCCAGGCTGCCATTGTCGGCCGATACCGACTGCGCGCCGTTGGTGACGGTAGCGCGCAGGACCTGATCGGGCGAATCGCCCTGTTGTTCGGCGACATAATAGGAGATCGTATAGGATGCGCCCGAGACGACGTCGAAGGTCTGGCTCAACGTACCGCCGCTGGTGGTATCGCCCCCGAAGCTTACATAATAGCTGCCGTCCTCCGCCGCGAGGCCGTAGTCAGACTCGTTCTCGTAGAGATCCAAACCGCGATTTGGTCCTTGGCTGTCGGTCCACCCGGTCACATAATTCGGATTGCCCCCCGCATCGAGATACACAGCCGTGGAACCGCCCGGCTGTTCGAAATCGCCGTTGACGAAGGCCGCCGCCGCCACGGGCGCGGCAGGTATCAGGATCAGGGCGCCGATCGCGGCCCCGGTGATGGTACGAAACATTGTGATGCTCACGACTTTACTCCCCCTAACGCTGACGAGACCCCAAGGGTCGCGGGAGCACTATGCGAGTCACGATCGTGCCGGATAGATCAACATTGTTCTAATCGGCCGCCTGGACCGCGGATCGGCCGGCTATGCCCGACGCGGGAGGCGGGAGAGGAGGAGGATCAGTTCGCCCTGCCGGCTGACCTCGGTCTTGCGCAGGACGCGATTGAGATAGTTGCGCGCGGTGACCAGGGTGATGCCGCACAGGTCGGCGACCTCGGCGATCGTCATCCCGCGCGCCAAGCCCTGCGCGACCTCGGCCTCGCGCCTGGTGAGGCCGAACAACGTCGCGAGGTCGGCCTCCACCGATCGCGGCTGCCGCGTGGGATCGACGATCGTGATCAGCGCGCGCGGGCGCGGGCCGAGCAGCACCGACACGTCGACCGGCAGCGGCGTGACCGCGGCGATCAGCCCGCGCTTGCCCGATCCGCGCTGGATCGGAACCATGCCGCCGATGCGCGGATCGGGACCCGCCGCAGCGCGCGCGATCGCGCGCTCAAGCACCTGGCCGTCGCCGCGCCGATCGGCGCTCAGTCGACGGCCATTGAAGCGCAGACCATCTCCCGCCTCCGCAAGCAATCGCGCCGCCGGATTGAGGTGCATGATCGCGCCTTCATCGTCGACCACCACCATCGCATCGGCAGCTTGGTCGATCGTGTCCGCCAGTTCGGACCAGGCGCGCCATCCCAGGAGCGCGGCCGAACGCAGCGCCGTCGCCACATGCGTCGACAGGCGATTGGCCAATGCCAGGTCGCGATCGTCGAACTCGGGCTGGTGGCGGCCGCGCGTGATGTTGATCATGGCGGCTTGCCGATCGTCGGCGAAGCCTATGATGGCCATGATCTTGGGGATGTCGAACCGACAGAGGAAGTCGTTATAATATTCGGTCGAGGTGAATTGGCGGCGCTCGATAATGTCCTGATCGAGCGCGACCGAAGCAGGGGGAAGGCTGCGCATGTTGAGCGGATTGCGCCACGACCAGTTCGTTTCCCAGTCGGCCGAGGCAAGCGGCATAGTCGAGACCGACCGCTGCTTTTTCCCGACCCGATACTGAAGCGTGCTCGCCGAGCCTCCAAATACGTCGCGCAAGCCGATCATCACGCCCGGCAGGTGCGCGGGATCGGTCACCGCGGCATAGAGGCCGGAGATGAGCTGATCATACGCGTCCAGATCGATCATGTTCGTGCTTCCCGCGCGCGTCGAATCGGGAAAGTATCGCCAGCAACGCGCCCCCTGCCAGGATGACACAGGCGTGCAGCCCGAAAAAGGCGGCATGCGTCGTTCGCGCATAAAGCCCCCCGATAAAGGCGACGATCAGATCGGCGAGCACCGCCGCGAGGAAGAACAGGCCCATCCAGGTGCCGCGCGACGCGCTCGGCGCGAGGCGCGCCATCAGCGCGAGACCCGTCGGCCAGACGTGGAGATAGGCGATCGCCCACAGCAAAAGCGCCGCGATCGGCCAGGCCGGCGCGATCGGCTGGCCGATGCGCGCCGAGGCGGCGACCGCCAGCACCAGATAGGCCGCCGCGCCGATCAGCGTTCCCACGATTGCGCGACGCATCAGATCCTGCCGCGCCCGGGCCGCCCAGAAGCGCAGCAGGACCGGCGCCGCGCCGACGCTCGCCATCGGCACCAGCGCGACGAACCACGTCGCGGGAATCGTCCGGTTGCCCGCGAGGCGCGAGACATCGCTCTTGATCCAGAGCAACACCGCATTGGCCATCTCCTCGTTGCCAACGAAGAACAGCGCCACGCCGACGATCAGCAGCACCTTGGCGGCGATGGTCGAGCCGACCGGCGAACCGCCTGGTTCGTCGCGGGGAAGCGACGATCCGGCCGAAGGCGGCGCGGTTCCCGAGACGTAGACCAGCAGGCCGATCGTCATCGCCGCCGCCGCGGCCGCGAAGCCGAAGCGCAAACCGGCCATCTCCCCCAAGCTGCCGCACACGAACGGCGCGCTCATCACGCCACAATTGGCCGCGATATAGATGATCTGGAAGCCGCGGCCGCTTCCTGCACTATCGGCGGAGTAGAGGCCGGCGAAGTCGGCGACGATGTTGCTTTTGAACAGCCCGTTGCCGAAGGCGACCAGGCACAGCCCGAGCAGGAACGGACGTTCCAGCGCCAGCATCGTATGGCCCGCTATCATCAGGATCGAGCCGAGGATGATCGACGCCGACCGGCCGACGAACCGGTCCGAAATCCAGCCGCCGATGACCGGCGTCACCGCGCATGCGGCGGCGAACAGCCCGTAGGCGAGCGAGGCGAATGCCTGATCGCCGCGCACGCCGAGCACCGCCGCCGCCCACTGCCGGGCGGACGCCAGACCCCACACCGCGGCCGCATCCTGCGGCCGGGAGAGCAGGTTCAGGATGAACAGCACCAGCAGGACGCGGGCGCCGTACAGCGCCAGATTGTCCCAATATTGCGTGATGACGATCCGCCAGAACCGGGGCGGATGATCGCCGAAGGTGCGCAGCACCGCGCTACGTTCGGCTGCCGCACCCATATCCAGCGCTGGCAATGCGATCCCCCACGTTACCGCCGGCCCAGGCAGACCGACACGTGTGATACCATACAAGCTGCGCGCGTGGAGGTACATCGACACGGCGCCGGATCGCATATCCAAGGCGGGCTTCGTGGCGTGGGGGTCGTGGCGAGCTTGGATTGCCCAGGATAATCCAATACGCGGCGTCATCCGAAACGCTGCCGAGCCTTAAGATGATGACGCACCCGAGCCTGCGCGACGATCTCGTCACCGCGAACCATGTTCTGGCCAATGAAGGCATTGTCGACGCGTACGGGCACGTGAGCGTGCGGCTGCCCGATGATCCGGGCGCGTTCCTGCTCGCGCGTTCGCGCAGCCCGATGCTGGTCGCGGCCGACGACCTGATGACCTTCGACCTGTCCGGCGCCGCGCTCCACGGCGACCCCCGGCCCGCTTATGTCGAGCGCATGATCCACGCCGCGCTGTATGCGGCGCGGCCCGACGTCGCCGCGATCGTCCACAGCCACGCGGAATCGCTGCTGCCCTTCACGATCAGCGCGACATCGCTGCGGCCGGTGATCCACGTCGCGGGCATGATCGGCAGCGAGATCCCGCGCTGGGACATCGCGGATCGCTTCGGCGAGACCGACCTGCTGGTGCGCACGCTCGAGCAGGGCGACGACCTCGCGCGCGCGCTGGGCGGCCATTCATGCGCGCTGATGCGCGGCCACGGCGCGGTCGTCGCGGGAGCATCGCTCAAGGAGGCGGTGCTGCGCGCGATCTTCCTGCAGATGAACGCCACGACCCAGTTGCAGGCGTCGGCGCTCGGCGAGTTCAAGCCGCTGTCGCGCGCCGAGGCGATGCTGTCCGAAAAGACCCACGTGGTGGGCCACGTGCTGGAGCGGGCCTGGGATTATTATGTGGGAAGGCTGCCGCGCTGAGCACGGATGCGCCGACTTGCTTGAGCTAGCGGCGCGCTTGGCCTAGATTGCCCTCAATCGCGGATCACAGCGCGAGCCATCGAGGGGCCGCCGGCAGCATCGACCGGCCGAGGAGAGGACCATGCGCCTGCGGGACCTGGAATGTTTCATTCGGGTTTGCGAGACCGGCAGCATCAACCGTGCCGCCTCGGAGCTCAACATCGCGCAGCCCGCGCTCGGACTGCTCGTGCGCAAGATGGAGCATGATTTCGGCGCCGAACTGCTCGTCCGCCACGCGCGCGGCGTAACGCCGACCCCACAGGG
>CAXUGZ010000008.1:0-3429 GCA_964250685.1 uncultured Sphingomonadaceae bacterium | reverse complement strand
GTCTCTTTTCTCTTTTTTCTCACTTTTTTTTCTTTCCAAATTGATCACCCCCGACCCCGCAGGGTGAGGAGGTAAAGGCATGGGCGAACGACGTCGTGCGCGGCCATTGGGCGATGCGCGAGCGGCTGCGCCTCTCCAAACTGCTCCCCCACCATCTGCGCATGGGGCTCCCGCCGAGTGCCGCCGCCTTGCTGTCGGTGAGCATGTCGTCGGCGACGCGCCACTGGATGCCGGGCGTGTCGGTCGACCTGCTGGAGGAGGCGAGCCACGTGCTGGTCGAATCGATCGCGTGCAGCACGCTCGACCTTGCGCTGACCTTCGAAACGCCGCGCTCCGCGATGCTCTTCGCCGAGCCCGTGCTGCATCAGGCGCTGTACGTGGTTGGGCCGCCCGATGCGTTCGCGACCGGCGAGACGATCCCCTTCGCGGCGGCGCTCCACCGCGATCTGGTGATTAGCGCGATGCCCGCCTCGGTGCGCTACGTGGTCGAGCGCGAGGCGTGCAAGATCGGCGAGCACCCGCACATCGTGCGTGAGGTCGAAAGCCTCGGCCTGCTCAAGCAATTCGTGCGCGAGGGCAAGTTCGCGATCCTGCCTTATGGCAGCGTGACCGCGGACGTGTCGGCGGGGCGGATGTCGGCGGCGCGCATCGTCGATCCCGAGATCACGCGCACGCTCTCGCTCGTCCGCCGCAACGACACTGCCCGCGGCGGCGGCGCGCGCCACGACAGCCCCGAGCTGAAATGCATCCTCAGCACGTTGCCGACCGCGCTGCCCGAGGGCATCACCGCGCACTGAGCGCGCGAGTTCAACCAAAACTGTCTTGGACGCGGCCACCGCCGCCCGCTTGAGTGCTCCCCGTTACACGCTGCCGGAATAGCCGGCGGCGGGGCGGGAGAGCGATCGCGTGGCTGAACGGTCGGGGAACGACGCGGCGTCGGCCGATCGCCGCGCCTTGCTCAAGGGGCTGGCGACCGGCGGGCTGGCGATCGGCGCGGCGCGCGCCGCCGTCGCGACCGAGACCGCCCCCGCGAAGAGCGTGCCCGGCGCCGACCCCGCCGCCGCCGCGATCAGCGAGCATCGCGCGCCCGACGCGCCCGATCCGCTCACCGCCGACCATTCAGGCTCCGACTTCATGATCGACGTCATCAAGACGCTCGACATCGAATACGTCGCCGCCAACCCCGGATCGTCGTTCCGTGGCCTGCACGAATCGCTGATCAACTATGGCGGCAACACCCGGCCCGAACTGCTCACCTGCCTGCACGAGGAGAGCGCGGTCGCGATCGCGGCGGGCTATGCGCGCGCCAGGGGCAAGCCGATGGCCGCCTTCATCCACGCGACGGTGGGCGTGCAGCACGCCTCGATGTCGGTCTATCACGCCTTCGCCGATCGCGCGCCGGTGCTGCTGTTCTGCGGCAACACGCGCGACGCGGCCACCCGCCGGCCCTTTGTCGAATGGCTCCATTCGGCGCAGGACAATGCGGCGATCCTGCGCGACTGCCTGAAGTGGGACGACCAGCCGGTCTCGCTCGCCCATTTCGCCGAATCGACCGTCCGCGCCTATCGCCTCGCCACCAGCGTGCCGATGGGGCCGGTGATGATCGCGGTCGACAGCGACCTTCAGGAGGAGCCGCTCGAGCGCAAGCCGCCGCTGCCGCACCTCGCACCGCGGGTGCCGCCCGTCGCCGACCCGGCCGCGCTGGAGGCGCTCGCGCGGCTGCTGGTCGACGCCAAGGCCCCCGCTTTGCTCGCCGATCGCTACGCCGAGAGCGAGGCGGGGATGGCGCGGCTGATCGAGCTGGCCGAATTGCTCGGCGCCCCGGTGGTCGATCTGGCGGGCCGCTTCAATTTCCCGACCGATCATCCGCTCAACCATAGCGGCCGCGCGCGCGCGGTGGAGGCGGGCGCCGACGTGATCCTCGCGCTCGAGCCGATCGACCTGTGGGGATCGCTCAATTCGTTCCGCGATCAGCTCGTGCGCAGGTCGCGCCCGATCGGGCCCGAGGGGCAGAAGATCGCGGTGATCGGCATGGGCGAACTGCTCGTCCACGCCAATTACCAGGACTTCCAGCGCTATGTCGGCGCCGATCTCAGCATCACCGGCGATGCCGAGAACAGCCTGCCGCCTCTGATCGCGACGATCCGGCGGCTCCAGTCGGGCGCGGACCGGCATAGCGCCGCCGCGCGCGCCAAGTCGCTCGGCGACGCGCACGCGGCGCTGCGCGAACGCGACCGGCGCGCCGCGCGGCTCGGCTGGGATGCGTCGCCGATCACCACCGCGCGGCTATGCTCCGAGGTGTGGGACGTGATCCGGCACGAGGATTTCGTGGTGTGCGGCGCGACGCTCGGTATCAGCAGCTGGCCCGACCGGCTGTGGACGATCGACAAGCCCTATCAATACGTCAAGGGGATCGGCGCGGCGGGGATCGGCGTGAACATCGGGCTCGCGGTCGGCATCGCGCTGGCGCACCGCGAGGCGAAGCGGATCGTGGTCAACTTCCAGACCGACGGCGATTTGCTCTACGCGCCGGGCGCGCTGTGGACCGCCGCGCACCACCGCATCCCGCTGCTCACCGTGATGCACAACAACCAGGCCTATCACCAGGAGCTGATGCACATCCAGCGCATGGCGAACCGCCACGAGCGCGGCGTCGAGCGCGCCGCGATCGGCACCGTGATCGACGATCCGGCGATCGACTTCGCCAGCATCGCGCGCGGGCTGGGGGTGTGGGCGGAGGGGCCGATCGACGATCCGGCCGCGCTCGCCCCGGCGCTGCGCCGCGCGCTGGCGGAGGTCAAGCAGGGCAAGCCCGCGCTGCTCGATGTGCGCACGCAGGCGAGGTGACATGACCAGGCTGCTCCCCATCGTGATCGCGGGCGGTCTCGCCGGGCTCGCGCTCGGCGTCGCCCGCGCCGATCCGGTCGCGGCGCCCTCGCCGGCCAGCTCGGCGGATCCCGTCGCGGGCCAGTCGCGCTACATGCGCGTCGGCTGCGCGCAATGCCATGGCACCGTCGGGCAGGGCGGCAATGCCGGCCCCGCGCTGATCGGCACCCCGCTTTCGCCCGAGGGGTTCGCGCGGCAGCTCCGCCGCCCGGTCAACAACATGCCGCCTTATACGCGCGCGGTGCTGTCCGATCGCGACGTGCGCGACATCGACGCGTGGGTGCGCACGCTCAAGCCATGAGCGAGCCCTCGCCCGCGAGTTCAACCGAAACTGTCTTGGACACAAGGCGGTCGATCCTGTCCAAAGTGCGTCGCCAGGGACGTAAGAGCTGGGGAGAGAATGTTGGGCGTGGCGGATAATCGGGATCAGGCCGGCGGCGATACGGACGTGATCGTCATCGGTGCGGGCATTGGCGGGCTCACGCTGGCGCTGATGCTGCACCGCGCGGGAATAGCCTGCCGCGTGTACGAGGCGGTGGCCGA
>CAXUGZ010000007.1:16938-18622 GCA_964250685.1 uncultured Sphingomonadaceae bacterium | reverse complement strand
GCGCGATCTCGGGCTCGACGCGGACAAGGTCAATATCGACGGCGGCGCGCTCGCGATCGGCCATCCGCTCGGCGCGACCGGCGCGCGCATCGTCGGCAAGGCGGCCTCCTTGCTCAAGCGCGAGGGGGGCCAATACGCGCTCGCCACCCAGTGCATCGGCGGCGGGCAGGGCATCGCCACCCTGCTGGAGGCGGCGGAATGAGCGACACCGTCAACAAGGTCTGCGTGATCGGCGCGGGCGTGATGGGCGCGGGCATCGCCGCGCAGGTCGCCAATGCCGGCGTGCCCGTGCTGCTGCTCGATATCGTCCGCGACCCCGCAAACCGCGACGCGGTGGCCGAGGGTGCCGTCGCGAGGATGCTCAAGACCGATCCGGCGCCGTTCATGTCGCCCAAGGCGGCGAAACTGATCGAGACGGGCAACATCGAGGACGATCTCGCCCAGGTCGCGACGTGCGACTGGATCATCGAGGCGGTGATCGAGCGGCTCGACGTGAAGCACGATCTCTACGCCAAGCTCGACGCGCTGCGCCGCCCCGGCAGCGCGATCTCCTCCAACACCTCGACCATCCCGCTCGGCCGGCTGATCGAGGGACGATCGGACGCCTTCAAGCGCGATTTCCTGATCACGCATTTCTTCAATCCGCCGCGTTACATGCGCCTGCTCGAGATCGTCACCGGCCCCGCCACCGATCGCGCGCTCGCCGCCAAGGTCGAGGCGTTCGCGGATCGCGCGCTGGGCAAGACGATCGTGCGCGCCAAGGACACACCCGGCTTCATCGCCAACCGCATCGGCACTTATTGGATCCAGCTCGGCCTCAACGCCGCGTTCGATCTGGGGCTCACGGTCGAGGAGGCGGATGCGATCGCGGGCAAGCCCATGGGGGTGCCCAAGACGGGCATCTTCGGGCTGGTCGATCTGGTCGGCATCGATCTGATGCCGCACCTCCAGCAGAGCCTCACCGCGACGCTCGACCCGCTCGATCCGTACCACATCGCCGCGCGCAGCTTCCCGCTGGTCGAGACGATGATCGCGAGCGGCCATACCGGGCGCAAGGGCAAGGGCGGTTTCTACCGCCTCAATCCGGAGATGAACAAACGCCGCGAGGCGATCGATCTCGCCACCGGCGACTATCGCGAGATGGCCAAGCCCGTCGGCCCGAGCGGCGCGGCCGCGAAGGGTGACATCGCCGCCTTGATCGCGGCGCCGGGCAAGGTCGGCGCCTATGCGTGGGCGATCCTCGGCGGCACGCTCGCTTACGCCGCCGGGCTGGTCGGCCAGGCGGCGGACGACGTGGTCGCGATCGATGACGCGATGAAGCTCGGCTACAATTGGAAATTCGGCCCATTCGAGCTGATCGACAAGATCGGCGCCGCCAATCTTTCGCGGCGGCTGGCGGCCGAGGGCAGGGACGTGCCCGCTTTGCTGACGCTGGCGGGTGAGCGCGCTTTCTATCGGATCGAGGAAGGCCGGCGCCAATATCTCGGGCTCGACGGCGCCTATCACGATATCGTGCGGCCCGAAGGCGTGCTGCGGCTGGAGGATGTCAAGCGCGCGACCCAGCCGCTGCTGCGCAACGGCTCGGCGGCCTTGTGGGACGTGGGCGACGGGGTGGCGTGCCTGGAATTCACCGGCAAGATGAACGCGCTCGACGGCGACGTGATGAAGCTGATCGGCCAGGCGA
>CAXUGZ010000007.1:0-16928 GCA_964250685.1 uncultured Sphingomonadaceae bacterium | reverse complement strand
CAGAAGCGCTTCAAGGCGCTGGTGATCTACAACGACGCGACGCATTTCTCCGCCGGCGCCAATCTCGGGCTCGCCCTGTTCGCGCTCAACATCGCGGCATGGGGCGAGGTCGAGAAGCTCGTCGCGGGCGGGCAGAAGGCGTACAAGGCGCTCAAATACGCGCCCTTTCCCGTGGTCGGCGCGCCCGCGGGGATGGCGCTCGGCGGCGGCTGCGAGATCCTGCTCCATTGCGACGCGATCGTCGCGCATGCCGAGCTCTACATGGGGCTGGTCGAGTGCGGGGTCGGGCTGATCCCCGGCTGGGGCGGCTGCGGCGAGATGATCGCGCGCTGGCGCGACGCGCCCGCGATGCCGAAGGGCCCGATGCCCGCGGTCGCCAAGGTGTTCGAGACGGTGAGCACCGCCACCGTCTCCAAGTCCGCCGCCAACGCGCGGGAGCTCATGTTCCTGCGCGCGTCCGACGGCATCGTCATGAACCGCGATCGCGTGCTGAGCGACGCCAAGGCCAGGGCGCTCGCGTTGGTCGACGGCTATCAGCCGCCCGCGCCCCCCGAGTTCAGGCTGCCGGGCGAGGGCGGGCGGGCGGCGCTCGCGATGGCGGCGGAGGGCTTCCGCAAGCGCGGGCTGGCCACCGCCTATGACATGGTGGTGTCCGACGCGCTCGCGGGCGTGCTCACGGGCGGCGAGGCCGACCTGGTCGATACGGTGAGCGAACCCGACATGCTCAAGCTGGAGCGCGAGGCGTTCATGCTGCGCGTTCGCGATACGCGAACGATGGCGCGCGTCGAGCATATGCTGGAAAAGGGTAAGCCGCTGCGGAACTAGGCAATCGTCCCCCCGGACGTGTTCCGGGGTCCACTTCGCCACGCGTTCCTGCGCTTGTGGATGGGTGGATGCCGACCAAGTCCGGCATGACGGACAGATGATGGAGACGGAAATGCAAGTCTACGAAGCCCCGCTGCGCGACATGAAGTTCGTGCTCCACGAGCTCCACCAGGACGACGGGTTCGGCGGGCTCGACGCGCTGGCCGAGTTCACCCCCGATCTGGTCGACGCGATCCTCGCGGAAGCGGGCCGCGTGGCGCGCGATGTGCTGCTGCCGCTCAACCGATCGGGCGACGAGGAAGGCTGCCGGCTCGAGAACGGCGTGGTGCGCACGCCCGAGGGTTTCAAGGCGGCGTATGACCAGTTCCGCGAGGGCGGCTGGTGCGCGCTCGCATCCGATCCCCGTTGGGGCGGTCAGGGCCTGCCCGAGCAGGTCAACAAGATGACCGAGGAGATGATCTGCGCCGCCAACGTCTCTTTCAGCCTCTATCCCGGCCTCACCCATGGCGCCACCACCGCGATCGAGGGGCATGCGTCGGAAGACCTCAAGGCGGCGTATCTGCCCAAGCTGGTCTCGGGCGAATGGTCGGGCACGATGTGCCTGACCGAGGCGCATTGCGGCACCGATCTGGGGCTGCTGCGCACGCGCGCGGTGCCGCAGGACGACGGCAGCTTCCGCCTGACCGGCGCCAAGATCTTCATCTCGGCGGGCGATCACGATCTGACCGATAACATCGTCCATCTCGTGCTGGCGCGGATGCCCGATGCGCCGCCGGGCGTGAAGGGAATCAGCCTGTTCCTCGTCCCCAAATATTTGCCGAAGGAGGATGGCAGCCTCGGCCCGTCGAACGGTGTGCTGTGTACCGCGATCGAGCACAAGATGGGGCTCAAGGCGTCGGCCACCTGCCAGCTCACGTTCGAGGATGCGACCGGCTGGCTGGTCGGCAAGCCCCACAAGGGCATGGAAGCGATGTTCACGATGATGAACACCGAGCGCGTCTCGGTCGGCGTGCAGGGGCTGGGGCTGGGCGAGGCGGCGTACCAGTCGGCGGTCTATTACGCCAAGGATCGCGTCCAGGGCCGCTCGCTCGCGGGTGCCCGGCATTCCAACCGGGCGGCGGACCCGATCATCGTCCACCCCGACGTGCGGCGCATGCTGATGACGATGCGCGCGTATAACGAGGGCTGCCGCGCCTTGTGCGCGTGGGTCAGCCGCGCGCTGGATGCGGAAAAGCATTCGACCGATCCCGAGGTCAGGCAGCGCGCGGGCGATTTCGTCGCGCTGATGACGCCGGTGGTGAAGGCGCTGTTCACCGATCTCGGCTTCGAAAGCGCCAGCCTGGCGGTGCAGGTCTATGGTGGCCACGGCTTCATCCGCGAGAGCGGGGTCGAGCAGTACGTCCGCGATGCGCGGATCGCGATGATCTATGAGGGCACCAACGGCATCCAGGCGCTCGATCTCGTCGGGCGCAAGCTCGGCGCGCACATGGGCCGCTACCTGCGCGCCTTCTTCCATCCGGTGTCGACCTTCCTCGAGGACCATGCCGAGGACGCGGCGCTGGCGCCGATGATCGCGGGGCTGGCGCAGGCGTTCGGCGCGCTCCAGCTCTCGACCGGCACGATCGCGCAGAAGGCGCTCAAGGATCCCGAGGAGGCGGGCGCCGCCGCGACCGATTACCTGCGCCTGCTGGGGCTGGTGGCGATGGGCTATTGCTTCGCGCGCGCGGCCAAGGTCGCGGCGGCCGCGCTCGCAGGCGGGACCGACGAGGCGGATTTCTACAAGGCCAAGATCGCCACCGCGACCTACTTCTTCGATCGCGTCCTGCCGCAGGCGACCGCGTGCTTCCTCGTGATCAAGGCGGGCAAGCAATCGATGATGGCGCTGGCCGAGGAGGCGTTCTGAGCGACGCGCGATGAGCATGCCCGCCCAACTCGCCGGCCGGCTCGCCATGCCGGCGATCGTCGCGCCGATGTTCCTTATCTCGGGGCCCGATCTGGTGGTGGAATGCTGCCGGGCGGGGCTGCTCGGCACCTTCCCCGCGCTCAACCGGCGCACCACCGATGGCTTGGTCGAATGGCTCGACGCGATCGAGGCGCGGCTGGACGGCGGCGACGCGCCTTATGGCGTCAACCTGATCGTCCACCGCAGCAACACGCGGCTCCAGGCGGATCTGGCGGTTCTGGTCGCGCGCCAGGTTCCGCTGGTGATCACCTCGCTCGGCGCGGTGCCCGAACTGGTCGAGGCGGTGCATTCCTATGGCGGGCTCGTCTTCCACGACGTCATCAGCGCGCGCCATGCGGACAAGGCGGCGGCGGCGGGCGTGGACGGGCTGATCGCGGTCTGTGCGGGCGCGGGCGGGCATGCGGGCACGCTCAGCCCGTTCGGGTTCGTGCCCGAACTGCGCCGCATCTTCGACGGCGCGATCGTGCTCGCCGGCGCGCTGTCGCAGGGGCGGCACGTCGCGGCAGCCGAGCTGATCGGCGCCGATCTCGGCTATTTCGGAAGCCATTTCATCGCGGCGGAAGAGAGCATGGCTTCGGCCGAGCAGAAGGCGATGATGATCGGCGCGCAGGCGGGCGACATCGTCCACACCGATCGCGTGACCGGCGTCGGCGCCAATTTCATGAAGCCGAGCCTGATCGCGAACGGGCTGCTGGAGGACGCCGCCGGCCATTCCGGACCGATCGACATCGAGGGCGAGGCGAAGGCGTGGAAGACGGTATGGTCCGCCGGCCACGGCGTCGGCGCGGTAGACGCGGTACGCCCGGCGCGGCTGATCTGCGAGGAGCTGATCGCGGATTACCGGCGCGCGAAAGGTGGGAGCGCACCCTAAGTCCTCTCCGGGCGGGAGAGGGTTGGGTGAGGGGTTTCCACCTGCGAGGTTGTACGCGCCGGCTTCGCCGTCGCGCCCTCACCCCAGCCCTCTCCCCCCCAGGGGAGAGGGAGTAACGGGCTACCCGGTCACGGGCAGCACCACGCTCCCGTCGTCTGCGCGCGCAAGTGGGCCATAAGCGAGCGCGGCATCCAGCGTCAGCGGGCCGTAGAGGTGCGGGAACAGCGCCCCGCCGCGCGACGGCTCCCAGCGGACCGCATCGCCGAGCGCATCGATGTCGACCGCGACGATCGCCAGCCCGCTCTGGCCGGCGAAATGCCGCTCGACCGTCTCGCCAAGCTGCGCGGCGGTGGAGAGGTGGATATAGCCGTCGGCCAGGTCCACCGGCGCGCCCGCGAAGCGGCCGTCCCGCTCCAGTTGGGCGAGCTGCTCGGCGGTGAGGACCTTGTACGCGATCGCCTCGCTCATTGCGCCTCGCCCCCGTCCGACAGGTCCGCGTCGGTATCGCCGGCGGGCTGCGGATCGATCTCGGGCGAGATCGCAGCGATCTCGCCGCGCAGGTCGGCCTCGGCCTCCTCCTCGCCCTCCTTGATGCGCGCGGCGGCGACGACCTGCTCGCCCGCGGCCACGTCGAGCAGGCGCACGCCCGCCGATCCGCGCCCGATCACGCGCGTGTCGCCGACCGAAAGCCGGATCGTCTTGGCCTGGTTCGTGACGAGCATGAGCTGCTCGCCCGAATGCGCGGGGAAGCTCGCCACCACCGGGCCGTTGCGCGCCAGATTGTCGATGTTGCTGATGCCCTGGCCGCCGCGCCCGATGCGGCGATATTCGTAGGCGGACGAGCGCTTGCCGTAGCCGTTGGCGCAGACGGTGAGGATGAACTCCTCCGCCTCGGCGAACTCCCGCATCCGCTCGGGCGGCAAGGTCGGCTCCTGCGCCTTGTCCTCCTTCCACGGCGCGGCGCGCAGATACGCCTCGCGCTCCTCGGTGCTCGCCGCGAAGCCGCGCAGGATCGACAGCGAGATCACCTCGTCGCCATCGGCCAGCCGCGCGCCGCGCACGCCGGCGGCGGTGCGGCTCTGGAACTCGCGCACGTCGGTCGCGGCGAAGCGAACGGCTTTGCCGTCGCGCGTCGCGAGCAGCACGTCGTCATCCTCGGTCAGCAAGGTGACGCCGATCAGGCGGTCGCTCGCATCCTCCGATTCATCGTCGGTGCCGAAGCGCATCGCGATCTTGCCCGCGGTCGGCACGCGCGCGAACGCGTCCATCGAGTTGCGCCGCACCAGCCCCTTGGCGGTGGCGAACAGGATGTGGAGCTTGCCCCATTCGCTCTCGTCCTCGGGCAGAGGCAGCACGGTCGAGATCGTCTCGCCCGGCGCCAGCGGGAGCAGGTTGACCATCGGCCGCCCGCGCGCCTGCGGCGCTCCCTCGGGCAGCCGCCACACCTTCATGCGATACACCTTGCCCGCGGTCGAGAAGAACAGGACCGGGGTGTGCGTCGAGGTGACGAACAGCCGCGTCACCGCGTCCTCGTCCTTGGTGCCCATGCCCGAGCGGCCCTTGCCGCCGCGCGCCTGGGTGCGGAACGAATCGAGCGGGGTGCGCTTGATGTAGCCGCCGAGCGTGACCGTCACGACCATGTCCTGCCGCTCGATCAGGTCCTCGTCGTCGATGTCGTCCCCCGCGGCGGCGATTTCGGTGCGGCGCGGGGTGGCGAAGGCGGCGACGATCGCGTCGAGCTCCTCCTCCATCACCGCGTACAGCTTGGCGCGGTCGCCCAGGATCGCGAGCAGCGCGCCGATCGATCCGGCGAGCGTCTGCAGCTCGCCCCCGATCTCGTCGCGGCCGAGCCCGGTCAGGCGGTGCAGCCTCAGATCGAGGATCGCGCGCACCTGGATGTCGGAGAGGCGGTAGGTGTCGCCCTCGATCTCGGCCTCGACCGCCTCGACCAGGCGGATATATTGGACGATCTCGGCGATCGGCCATTCGCGCGCCGCGAGCGACGCGCGCGCCTCGGCGGGGGTGGCCGAGCCGCGGATGATGCGCACCACCTCGTCGAGGTTGGTCACCGCCACCACCAGCCCGAGCAGGACGTGCGCGCGCTCGCGCGCCTTGAGCAGCTCGAATTTGGAGCGGCGCGTGATCACCTCCTCGCGGAAGCGCACGAACGCCTCGATGATCTCGCGCAGCGACAGCAGCTCGGGCCGCCCGCCGCGCAGGGCGAGCATGTTGGCGGGGAAGCTGCTCTGCGCCTGCGTGTGCCGCCACAATTGGTTGAGCACCACCTCGGGCGTGGCGTCGCGCTTGAGGTCGATCACGATGCGCACGCCGAAGCGGTTCGACTCGTCGCGGATGTCGCTGACGCCCTCGATCCTTTTGTCCTTGGCGGCCTCGGCGATGCCCTCGACCAGCCCCGATTTGCCGACCTGGTAGGGGATTTCGGTGAGCACGATCGAGCGCCGGTCGCCGCGGCCCTCCTCGATCTTGTGGCGCGCGCGCATGATGATCGAGCCGCGCCCCGAGGTGTAGGCATTGCGCGCGCCGCCGCGCCCCAGGATCAGCCCGCCGGTGGGGAAATCGGGGCCGGGCACGATCTCGATCAGCTCGTCGTTGGTGATGTCGGTCCCGGAGAACATCGCGCCGATGTACGCCTTGCACGCGGCGATCACCTCGCCCAGATTGTGCGGCGGGATGTTGGTCGCCATGCCGACCGCGATGCCGCCCGCGCCGTTGACCAGCAGATTGGGGAAGCGCGCGGGCAGCACCAGCGGCTCCTCGCGCGAACCGTCATAGTTCGGGCCGAAATCGACCGTGTCCTTGTCGATGTCCTCCAGCAGCGCCATCGCCGCCTTGGACAGCCGCGCCTCGGTGTAGCGCATCGAGGCGGGCAGGTCCGGATCCATCGATCCGAAATTGCCCTGCCCGTCGACCAGCATGACGCGCATCGCCCAGTCCTGCGCCATGCGCGCCAGCGCCATGTAGATCGATGCGTCGCCGTGCGGATGGTAATTGCCCATCACGTCGCCGACGATCTTGGCCGATTTGCGATAGGGCCGGCCGGGGACGAAGCCGCCTTCCTGGCTGGCGTAGAGGATGCGGCGGTGGACCGGCTTCAGGCCGTCGCGCACGTCGGGCAGCGCGCGCGCGACGATCACCGACATCGCATAATCGAGATAGCTCGACTTCATCTCGTCGACGATGCTGACCGGCGAGATGTCGCTGCCGTCGATGCGCGGCGGGGTGGTGGCCAAGGGGCTGATCCGTTCGTCGTGACGTGGGCGGCGCGGCCGAGCGGCCGGCCTTGCTCATCTAGTCGCGATTGCGCGAACGCGCCACCCCGCGCACGCGCGCGAGGCGGCGCGCGCCGCTCACTTCTTGTTCTTGCACGCGGTCTTGGTCTTGTTGCCTGCCTTCGAGCAGTCGTAGGTGACCTTCTTGCCCGTCTTGGTGGTCGTGGTGGCGGTGTTGCCGTTGGCGGCGACCCTGGTGGCCGTGGTCGTCCGGGCGCTGGTGTGCGTCGCGGTGGGGGCGCCGACCTTGGGCTTGCTCGTGGTGGTGGTGGTCTTGGTGGCCGTCATCGTGTTCTGGGCACCCGCGGCGGTGGCGATCGCCAGCGCGAGCCCGGCGAGCGTGGCACGAAGCTTCATGTGATTCTCTCCTGCATGTTCCGGTCATCGCCGGCGGGAGCATCATAGCGCGCAGCCGTAACGATGTCGCGCGCGATCAGATCTCGTAATCGGGGCGCTTGCCGGCGCGTTCCGGATCGCGCGTCAGCCGCGCGTGGAGCCGCATCACGGTGCCGCTGCCGATGCGCGTGAACACCGCCGGCACGAGCGCGTGGAGGAAGCAGCCGAACGCGCCGATCAGCAGCTGCGCGCCGAAGCCGCCCGCGATGCGCATATGCTCGCCATACGTCTCGTGGACGCTCGCGGGATGGTCGAGGAACAGGCGGCGGATCATGGACGGCAATCCCGGTCGAAGGCGGCGAACGATCGCACGAAGCCGCTTTTCGTGCAACTTTTGCGGGCATTTGGGTGGGATCGGGCGCAGCTTCGGATGGCGTGTCCGGCGGGCGAGGCGGCTTGCCCTGCGCGCGCGGCGCGTTTAGGCATCGGCGCCGATCCGCCGCGCCCCCGCCGGCCAAGAGGAGATTGACGAGATGAGGATCGTTTCCACCCTGGCGCTCGGCCTCGCGCTGGCCGGCGCGGGCATCGCGACGCCGGGCGCGGCGAAGGACCCCAAGCCCGCCCCGACCAAATACACGCCCGCGGTGCAGACCGCGCTCGTCGCCGCGCAGAACGCGCTCAAGGCGAACGACGCCGCCACCGCCGCCGCCAAGGTGGCCGAGGCCAAGCAGACCGGGCTTCCCACCGACGACGACAAGTACAGCACGGGCAGCATCGAATATCAGCTCTACAAGCTGAACAAGGATCAGGCGGCGCTTTCGGACGGCATCGATCTGATGCTCGCCAGCGGCAAGGCTTCCGCGGATCTGCAGAGCCAGCTCTATGTCAGCCAGGGCACGCTCGCCTATCAGAACAAGGATTATCGCAAGGCGGAGGCCGCGCTGCTGGCGGCGCAGAAGGCGGGCTCGACCGATGCCAACCTGATCCCCGTGCTGGTCTCGTCGATGGCCAATAACGGCGAGACGCTGCAGGCGCTCATCACGCTCAACGCGGCGATCGACCAGAGCGCGGCGGCGGGCAAGCCGGTCTCGGCCGACTGGTTCCAGCAGGGGATCTCGCTCGGCTATCGCGCGAAGGGAACGCCGGCCGAACTCGCGCCCGTCAACGAGCAGACCTCCACGCTCACCAAGAAATGGGTCGCGGCCTATCCCACCAAGGCGAACTGGCACGACGCGCTCGCCATCTACCGCGACCAGAACCATCTCGCCACCGACGTGCAGGTCGACGTGTTCCGCCTGCTGCGCGCGGTCGATGCGATGACCGCCGATGTCGATTACCGCGAATATGCCGAGGACACGTATCTGCGCTTTCCGCAGGAGGCGATGACCGCGCTGCAGGAGGGATCGGCCAAGGGCGTGGTCAACCTCTCGGCCAAGAACGACGCCTCCGAGATCCTCGCCCTCGTCAAGGGCAAGGTCGCGGGCGACAAGGGCTCGCTCCCCGCCGCGGACAAGTCCGCGCGCGCGGCCGCCAACGGCAAGGCCGCGCTGTTCACCGCCGATGCCTATGTCGGTTACGGTTCGTATGCGCCGGCGATCGAGCTCTACAAGCTCGCCGTCACCAAGGGGCAGGTCGACCTGCCGACCGTGTACCTCCACATGGGCTGGGCGCAGGCGCTGTCCGGCGACGCGGCGGGCGCCAAGGCGTCGTTCGCGCAGGTGACGGGCGTGCGCAAGACGCTCGCCGATTTCTGGGTGATCCACCTCGACCATGCGACCGCCGGCTGAGGGCCCCGCGCCTGGCCTCCCCTCGGGGGGAGGCGGGTGCGGCGCTCTCAGGCGCGGTCGACCGGAATGCCGCACGCCACCTTCGAGGTGCGGATCGTGAGCGAGGTCCTGACGCTGGCGACGTTGGGCGCGGGCGTGAGCTGAGAGGTGAGAAACGCCTGGAACGCCTGGAGGTCGTGCGCCACGATCTTGAGGATGAAGTCGATCTCGCCGTTGAGCATGTGGCATTCGCGGATCTCGGGCAGCCGGGCGACGTGCTCCTCGAACGCACGCAGGTCTGCCTCGGCCTGACTCTTGAGGCTGACCATCGCGAACACCATGATCGTATAGCCGAGCGCGCCCGCGTCGAGCTCGGCGTGATAGCCGCGGATCACGCCCGCCTCCTCCAGACCGCGCATGCGGCGCAGGCAGGGCGGCGCGGTCAGGCCGACGCGGCGCGCCAGCGCGACATTGGTCATCCGCCCCTCCTCCTGCAGCGCGTCGAGGATATGACGATCGAGGTCGTCGAGCGCCACGGTGGCGACCATGGTATCTTCCGTTCCGAATTGAGCGTTCCATCATAATATTGTTTCGCAGGTGCGCAATGGTGCAGCCGATTCGGGTGGCGCGCACGTCTTGCCAGCGCCCCCGCGCCTCCGCTATCGGGCGGGCGAGGGCCTGTAGCTCAATTGGTTAGAGCCGGCCGCTCATAACGGCTTGGTTGCGGGTTCGAGTCCTGCCGGGCCCACCACTCGCCGTCCCCGGACGTTCGATGCGGCGTCAGATAATGTCGCCTGCGATGGATCCATTCCCGACCAGTCTGACCCACCCATCCCGTTCGTGTCGAGCCCTTCGGCTGCCTGCCAAGGCAGGCGCTCAGGATGAACTTCATCCCTACGGGATGAAGTCGAGACACGCTGCGCTGCGCTGGCGGCACGTCCCTCGACTTCGCTCGGGACGAACGGAGAGCTGATGCACACGGGTCGGAAACCGACTCTAGCCGCGCCGCGCTCCTCATATCGCGCCCGATCCCGCCGCGCGGCGCTTCGCGACCGAGAAGCTGACACAGCAACGCCGCCGATCGCGAGACCGGCGGCGTGCTCGTGCGGAAGAGGGGTTCAGCCGAAGCTTACGTTCGTCCGCTGACGGCGACGCATCGCGGAGCCGACGAGTCCGAAGCCGCCGATGAACATGGCCCACGAGGCGGGCTCGGGAACGGCGGCGGTGCCCCCGCCGGCGGTTGCGACAACTTGCACTCCACTGCGCGCGTTGGTCTCGACCTGCGAGTAATCGCTACCCACCAGCAGGTTTTCGGCATGGTCGAAGGTTCCGCAAACCGAACCCGCGAAACAATAGAAATTCTGACCAGACCCGGCGTACGGATTTTGAAAAAGCGCATAATTGGAGCTCGCGAAATCAAACGTAAGCTGCCCGGCGGTTGCGGCCAGGCCGCCCGTGACCGCTACTTGAGAATCGCCCGGGTTCAGGAGATACGTTCCAGCCGTACCGGATATCTGGATCGAATAGTCCGTGATATTGCTGCTCGTGATATTGCCGATTGTTCCGTCAGTGGTGATCGACAGAGTAACATGGCCGCCTGTTCCGACGCTGCGATCAGCGGTATAAACTATCGCGTTCGCCGAGGTGGCGATAACTGCGCTCAGCGCGAGCAATGACGCGGCCTGATAGATTCTGCTCATCGGTAAACCCCCATCGTTTCGAAGCGCCCTCGGCGACTCGATGACATCGTTACCCGAAAATTAACTTGGAATAAAGCGGGCCGCCAGCCCGAACCGCGGCATCGGAACCGGCCACTGCCCGGCGATCACCCCACCGCGGGCAATGTGTCTGGATCGCCCAATCTTACAGCATTTGTAACGGGATGGCGTCGCGGCGGTGCGTTACCATTCGCTTATCAGGGGTCTGCCGCGATCGTGCGCACGGCCCTGATGTAGCGTAGGGGGCTTGAATGAAGATCAGCTTGGGCGTGGTCGGGATGACCGCGATCTTGTGCGCGGCGGCGGCCGATTCGGCGACGATCACGGGATTGTACAATACGGGAGTTGACGACGGGGGCACGGTGCTTGCTCAAGGCGTGGCCGATCCGCACTATGTGCTCGCGGGCGGCACCGCCACGACCTACAATACCGGGAGCTACGTACAGGCAGCCGACGCGACCTATATCGCCGCCGATGCGGGCGGCAGCCAGGCGTCGACCAATCCGGCGATATACACGCTCACGTTCAGTCTGGCCGGGCTCGACCCGAACAGCGCGAGCATCTCCGGCCTGTTCGCCGCGGACAATCACGCCACCGCCTATCTCAACGGCACGCAGATTGCGCACACGGACACCTTCAGCTCGTTCACCTCGTTCAGCGCCACGAGCGGGTTCCTGGCGGGAGCCAACACGCTCTCGTTCAGCGTTCTGGACGATGGCCCGCCATCGGCCTTCGAGGTGAGTGCGCTTCACGGAACCGCCTCGCTCCCCTCTGCGGCCGCCGTACCCGAGCCCGGCACCTGGGCGATGATGCTCGGCGGCTTCGGCCTCGTCGGCGGCGCGATGCGCCGGCGTCAGCGGGCCCGCGTCAGCTTCGGCTGAGCACCGCGCGCGGATCAGGCGCCGCCGGTCGCACGATCGGCGGCGTTCGCGCGTCAGCCGCGCCGGATCAGCTCACCCGAGCCGCACCAAGGTCCCCGCGCCCTGCCGGGTGAAGATCTCGATCAGCATCGCATGTGGTATGCGCCCGTCGAGGATCACCGCCGCGTCGACCCCGCCCTCGACCGCGTCGATGCAGGTCCTGAGCTTGGGGATCATGCCGCCGGTGACCGTGCCGTCGCTCTCGAGGCGCCAGATGTCGGCGGGAGTCAGATCGGGCAGCAGCGCCTTGTCCTTGTCGAGCACGCCGGGAACGTCGGTCAGCAGGAACAGCCGCTCCGCGCCCGTGGCGATGGCGAGCGCGCCCGCCATCGTATCGGCGTTGATGTTGTAGGTCTGGCCGTCGGCGCCGACGCCGATCGGCGCCACCACCGGGATCATCCCCGCCCTG
The DNA here is from genome assembly GCA_964250685.1 of uncultured Sphingomonadaceae bacterium. Taxonomy (GTDB): domain Bacteria; phylum Pseudomonadota; class Alphaproteobacteria; order Sphingomonadales; family Sphingomonadaceae; genus Sphingomonas_I. The sequence goes on along the minus strand of CAXUGZ010000007.1, from coordinate 4,830 downwards.
GACAGCGTATCGAGCAGGCGCGTGTCGACGTCGTCGGGCTCGCCGACGAAGCCCAGATCGGCGCCGCGCTCGATCCGGGTCGCGGTCACCAGGCGTGCGTCCTTGCCCGATATGCCGACCGCGCGCCCGCCCTCGGCCGCGATCCACGACACGATCTCCTTGTTGATCGATCCCGACAGCACCATCTCGGCGACCTTCATCGTCGCCGCGTCGGTGACGCGCAGCCCGTCGATGAAGCGGCTCTCGATCCCCTGCGCCTTGAGCGCCGCGCCGATCTGCGGCCCGCCGCCATGGACGACGATCGGGTTGATGCCGACCGCCTTCAGCAGCACGATGTCCTCGGCGAAATCCTCCGCCGCGTCGGCGTCTCCCATCGCGTGGCCGCCATATTTTACGACGAAGGTCGCGCCGGCATAACGCTGCAGGTAGGGCAGCGCCTCGACCAAGGTCTCGGCCTTGGCGAGCAGAGCGGGATCAGGCGCGTGGTTGGTCATGGCGCGCGCCATAGCGGGTGCGCCGACGCGCTCAAGCCTTGCCGTCGAGCCTGCGACCGAGCGCCACCGCGAGATAGACCAATGGCGGCACGAGGATCGCCGACAGCGCCACCTTGACGATCATCTGCCCGATCAGCAGGCCACCGATCGGGAACACGCCGTAGAAGCTGATCGTGATGAACAGCAAGGTGTCGACGATCTGCGACAGCATCGAGGCGACACCCGCGCGCAGCCACAACAGCCCCGTTCCCTCGCGCCCCTTGAGTGCCGCGAAGATGGTGACGTTGAGCGTCTGCGAAATGCCGTAGGAGATCAGGCCGGCGAGCATCAGCCGCGCGCTCTGGCCGATGATCGCGCCGAACGCCGCCAGCCGCTGCGCGTCCATCGCCGCCGCGGGGGGCAGCGCCAGCACCAGTTCGATCAGCAGCATCGAGGCGATCAGCGGCACGAAGCCCCACCGCACGAGCGCGGTGGCGACCGCGGCGCCGTTGAGCTCGGCGACCGCGCTCGACACGATCACCAGCAGCAGGAAGGCGAAGATCCCCGCCTCGACGCCGAGCGGCCCGAGCCCGAGCGCGACCCCCAGCGCCGACAGCGGACCCAGCGCGACCAGCTTGTTGCCGAGTACGCCGGCGATGCACACCATCCCGCCATAGAAGATCGAATAGACGAACAGCGATCGCGGCGCGGCGGGGACGGGTGCTTCCATGCGGCGAGCGTAACGGCTGGCTCCCCGGTGTCATCCGAAAAAGCAGCGCCGAAAGCCCTCACCCCAAGGGGAGGGTCAGCGCGTCGGGACGGGCTCCGCGCCCGCATAATCGTAGAAGCCGCGGCCCGACTTGCGCCCCAGCCACCCGGCCTCGACATATTTGACGAGCAGGGGGGCGGGGCGGAACTTGGGATCGCCCGTGCCCTCGTGCAGCACGCGCGTGATCTCGAGGCAGGTGTCGAGGCCGATGAAGTCGGCGAGCGTGAGCGGGCCCATCGGGTGGTTGAGGCCGAGGCTCACCGCCGCATCGATGTCGCGCACGTTCGCCACCCCTTCGCCGAGCGCGAAGATCGCCTCGTTGAGCATCGGCATCAGCACGCGATTGACGATGAAGCCCGGCGCGTCGTTGGCATGCACCACGGTCTTGCCGAGCTTGCGCGCGAAGCCCTCCACCGCCGCGACGGTCGCATCGGAGGTGGCGAGGCCGCGGATCAGCTCGATCGGCTTCATCACCGGCACCGGGTTGAAGAAATGCACCCCCATGAAGCGCTGTGGATCGGGGGTCGCCTGTGCCAGCCGTGTGATCGGGATCGAGGAGGTATTGGTGGCGAGGATCGCCTGGGGGCCGAGCACCGCGCCGACCGCGCCGAAGATCGCGCGCTTGGTCTCCTCGCGCTCGGTCGCCGCCTCGATCACCAGTTCGGCCCCGGCGAAGGCGGCGTGATCGCCCTGCGGTTCGATCCGGTCGAGCGCGGCGTCGCGCTCGGCGGCGGCGATCTGCTCCTTCGCGACCGCGCGCGCGAGGCGCTTGGCGATGCCCGCTCGGCCCTGCTCGGCGAGTGCGACATCCCTGTCGGACAGCAGCACGCGATAGCCCGCCTGCGCCGCGACCTGCGCGATGCCCGCGCCCATCTGCCCCGCGCCGATCACGCCGATGGTGTTCATGATCAAGATCTGCTCCTGAGACCGCTCATCCTGAGGAGAGGCTGAGCCCGTCGAAGCCTCGTCTCGAAGGACCGTCCTTCGATACGGCACTTCGCCAGGCTCAGTGCCTACTCAGGATGAGCTGGTTGGGAAGCCTTATCGTCACGGCGCCATTGGCTCCGGCCGCGCCTCCGCCAGGATGAGCGCGAACATGTCGGCTTCGTCGCTCCATTCGCGCAGCGGCGACCAGCCGCCGGCCGCGAGCAGCATGCGCGCGCTGCGCGGCGAGAATTTGTGGCTGTTCTCGGTGTGGATCGTCTCGCCCGCCTGCATCGCGAAGCGGTGGCCGGCGATGGCGAAGGCGATGTCGCGCTGCGCCTCCAGATGCATTTCGATCCGTGACCATCGATCGTTCCAGACCGCGCGATGGCGCAACGCCTCGAGCGGCAGATCGCCCCCCAGCTCGCGGTTGATACGCGCGATCAGGTTGAGGTTGAACGCGGCCGTGACGCCCGCTCGATCGTCATAGGCGCGCACCAGGGTGGCGACGTCCTTCACCCGATCCATCCCGATCAGCAGCATCGCATGCTCGCCCAGCGTGCCGACCATCCCGCGCAGCAGGTCCACGCCGGTGCGCGGCACGAGGTTGCCGATCGTCGAGCCGGGGAAGAAGCCGAGCTTGGGCAGGTCCGCCACCTCGCGCGGGAGCATCACCGCGCGCATGAAATCGGCCTCGACCGGGAATACGGGCAGGCCCGGGAAGGCTTGCGCCAGCCCGGCCGCCGAATCGCGCAGGAACTCGCCCGATATGTCGATCGGCACATAGGCCGAGGGCGCGACCTGGGAGAGCAGGCGCGGGGTCTTGATCGACGAGCCCGATCCGAACTCGACCACCGCGCGGCCGGCGCCGACCAGTTCCGCCACTTCGCCGCAGCGCGCGTCGAGCAAAGCGGTCTCGACGCGGGTGGGATAATATTCGGGGAGGCGGGTGATCTCCTCGAACAGCTCGGAGCCGCGCCGATCGTAGAACCAGCGCGCGGGGATCGCCTTGCGCGCGCCCGCGAGGCCGGCGAGCACGTCGGCGAGGAAGGCGGGGTCGGCCCCCGAAAAGCCCTCTCCCCTCTGGGGAGAGGGTTGGGAGAGGGGGAGTCGCGGGTTGTTGAGCGAGCACCCGACGACGCCTCCCGCCCCCTCTCCCCGACCCTCTCCCCGGAGGGGAGAGGGAGCCAGCTCGTCCCCCATCACAGATCCTTCGCCAGCCTCACGCCGGTGAACTGCCAGCGCTGCCACGGATAGAAGAAGTTGCGGTAGCTGGCGCGGGAGTGGCCGCGCGGGGTGGCGCAGCTCGCGCCCTTGAGCACCGACTGGCCCGACATGAACTTGCCGTTATACTCGCCCACCGCGCCCTCGACGGGGCGGAAGCCTGGATAGGGGAGGAAGGCGCTTGCCGTCCATTCCCACACGTCGCCGAACATCTGGCCGGGCGAGCTGCTCCACCGCGCCGCGCGCGGGCGCACCGGACCCGCGCGGTCGAGCTGGTTGCCGGCGGTCGGATCCAGCCCATCGGCCGCGCTCTCCCACTCGGCCTCGCTCGGCAGGCGCGCACCAGCCCAGCGCGCGAACGCGTCGGCCTCGTAATGCGAGACGTGCGTCACCGGGGCGGCGGGATGGAGCGGGTGCAGCCCGTCGAGCGCGAAGGCGAGCCAGCCGCCCTCGCCGTCGCGGCGCCAGTAGAGCGGCGCCTCCACCGCCTCGCGCTTCACCCATGCCCAGCCGTCCGCGAGCCACAGATCGGGACGCGCATAGCCGCCGTCGGCGATAAAATCGCGCCACTCGGCATTGTTGACCGGACGATCGGCGAGCGCGTGGCGGTGGAGCAGCGCGCGATGGCGCGGCCCTTCGCAATCGAACGCGAAGCCCGCGCCGTCATGTCCGATCGCGACGATCCCCTCCCGCCCCGCGCGCCAGCCGAGCGGCCCCGGCAGCGGCGCCGGCTGCGGGCGCGCGGCGTTCCACACCGGGGGATCGAGCGGGTTGGCGGCGAAGCCCGCGAGCAGGTCGGTCAGAAGCAGCTCCTGATGCTGCTGCTCGTGGTTGATGCCGAGCGTGACCAGATGGCGCGCGCGGTCCGGCAGCGTGGGGAAGGCCGCCGCCACTTGCTCGTCCACCGCCGCGCGCCACGCCAGCACCTCGTCGAGCCGCGGCCGCGCGAGCATGCCGCGCCGGTCGCGAGCGTGGCGCGCGCCCTCCGCCTCGTAATAGCTGTTGAACAGATAGGCGAAGCGCGGATCGTGGGGGCGGTGGCCGGGCACGTGATCGCGCAGCACGAACGTCTCGAAGAACCAGGTCGTATGCGCGAGGTGCCATTTGGCCGGCGATGCGTCGGGATGCGGCTGGATCGTCGCATCAGCGTCCGACAAGGGCTCCGCGAGCGCGACGCTGAGTGCGCGCGTCGCACGGAATGCCCGCGCCGGATCGGGCGCGGCGGCGCCGGGCGCGCGGCCTGTAGCGGTGCCCGTCACGCGCGCGTCGATCCGGGGTGCCACAGCACGTCGCCCGCGGCACCCGCATTGACGCGCCGCGCGAGCACGAACAGATGGTCCGACAGCCGGTTCACATAAGCGAGCGCCTGCGGGTTGAGCGGCATCGCCGCCGCCGCGCCCACCGCCGCCCGCTCGGCGCGGCGCACCACCGCGCGCGCGC